>CAJVWU010000002.1 GCA_913009755.1 uncultured Bacteroidia bacterium | reverse complement strand
GTTGAGTTCACCTCCAATCCTGCCTGGTATGCCATTCAGGCCCTGCCTTATCTGAGTGAAACCAAAAACCATAACACGGGCTATTTGTTCCAACGGTATTTTGCCAACTCATTGTCGGCATTCATTGTGAACAGCAACCCGAAGATCAAAGCTGTTTTTGAAAGCTGGAAGCAACTGACCCCGGAATCATTTTATTCGAAACTACAGAAAAACGAAGAGTTGAAGAATCTGGTTTTAAGTGCCACGCCCTGGGTAACGGAAGCCGAAAGCGAATCGGAACAAAAACGGCGCATCGGCATACTATTCGACTTAAACCGGCTGGCCGGCGAAAAAGAAACAATACTGGCCAGATTGCGTAAAAGGCAAATGCCCGGCGGGGCATGGCCATGGTTCCCCGGAATGCATGAAGACAGGCACACTTCACAGACAATTGTTCTGGGTATCGGAAAATTACAGTCCAAAGGCGTCATCAGCCTGGCAGATGATGCCGGCCTGAAGCAAATGACAAGAAAGGCCGTAAGCTATCTTGACGGGAAAATTGTTGAAGACTATAACAAACTCAAAAAGAACAATCCTAAAGGAATGGATAAATACAGCCCCGGCAGTTTACAGATCGAATACCTGTATGCAAGGTCATTGTTGATTGAGGATTTTCCTGTTGGCCGGAATACCCTTGACGCTTTTAATTTTTATTTAAGTCAGGAAGAAAAATACTGGCTGAAAAAAAGCAATTTTCTGCAAGGCATGGCCGCCCTGACACTCTACCGGCTGGGACACCGCAATACGGCGGAAGCCATCATGCGTTCGCTGAAAGAAAGAGCGTTGCACAATAACGAGATGGGAATGTACTGGCGTGGTGATCAGGGCTGGAACTGGTATCAGGCTCCTGTGGAAACCCAGGCGTTGCTGCTGGAAGCTTTTCAACAGGTAATGAATGACACCCGTTCAGTTGAAGAAATGAAAAAATGGCTGCTGAAGCAAAAACAAACCACACAATGGAAAACAGGCAGCGCCACTGCCGAAGCGGTTTACAGCCTGTTGTTTACAGGCGGCGATTTGCTGGCGGAGAACAACCCCGTACAATTGAAAGTCGGCAACATGAAAATCATCCCGGGCGAAAAGGAAGGGATGAAAACCGAAGCCGGTACAGGGTATTTCAAAACTTCGTGGCATGGCAGTGAGATCAAACCCGCTATGGGCAACATCACGGTTACCAATCCCAACAACCACATTGCCTGGGGGGGTGCTTACTGGCAATATTTTGAAGACCTCGACCGGATAACAACAGCGGCATCACCCCTCTCGCTTGAAAAACAATTGTTTGTCAGGGAACTGACGGACAACGGGCCGGTGACTAAACCCATTGAAGAAGGGCAGGTGCTTAAAACCGGTGACAAAGTGATCGTCAGGCTGATCATCCGTTCCGACCGGAATATGGACTATGTGCAGTTGACCGACATGCGCGCCGCAGCGCTGGAACCGGTTGTTCAGCTTTCGGGTTATTCTTATGGCGGTGGCCTGGGATTTTACAAAAGCGTGACCGATGTTTCCATGCAGTATTTTATCCGCCGTCTGCCAAAAGGGACCTACGTTTTGGAATATCCCCTGATGGTTACCCAGCAAGGGGAATTCTCCAACGGCATAGCCACCATCCAGTCGTTTTATGCGCCTGAATTTGCAGCGCACTCGGGAGGGGTGAGGTTGACGGTCAGATAATCGTAGGCTTAAACCTTTTATGTTTTTCTGAGTATAAAAGATTCTAATTAACGTTTGACTGTTCATTATAATATGAAAGGGATATAACTATCCACTTTATATTATATCTATTTTTGCCAAGGAATTTCAATACGCTTAAAATTGAATTTATGACCAGGGATATGACATTGAAAATATTTTTTGCAGTTGTGTTTTTAATGGTGACCGGGCAACCACACTTATTGGCCCAACAACCGGACACATTAAAAACAAAAGTTGCTGATATCGCAAAAGTTGTTCAGCATAAAAAACAGCAAACCATTGTCCTTGCCAACGGCGACACAACTTTATACATTACCGATTCACCCGTTGTCAGTGCACTTGACAGCATGGCTTTTGTTAAATTTTACAGTAAAAAATATTTTACACTGGATACCACCGGCAAAAACCGGCAGTATTTTAAACCCGGCGAAATACCCGTTTATCCCGATTCGGTTTACCGGCAACGCATTGCAGCCCTGAATGTGGAAACCCCCATTGAGCTGACATACAACAAAACCGTAAAAAGCTTCATTTTGCTTTATGCCGATAAAAAGCGCAACCTCACGGCAAGAATCCTCGGCCTTTCCGAAATTTATTTTCCCATGATCGAAGAAGAACTGGATAAATATGACATCCCCCTTGAGATTAAATACCTTGCTGTGGTTGAATCGGCGCTCAACCCCGCTGCCGGTTCCAGGGCCGGGGCAAAAGGTCTCTGGCAGTTTATGTACGGAACAGGCAAAGTTTACGGCCTGAAAGTTACTTCCCTGGTTGACGACCGTTTCGACCCTTACAAATCCACCATTGCAGCCTGTGAACACCTGACCGATTTATACGATATCTATCATGACTGGTCGCTGGCCCTGGCCGCTTACAACTCGGGGGCGGGAAATGTAAACCGGGCCATCCGCCGCGCAGGCGGTACCAAAAACTATTGGGCGGTATGGCCGTTTCTGCCCCGCGAAACCAGGGGGTACGTGCCGGCATTTATCGCCGTGAACTACATCATGCATTATGCTGCGGAACACAACATCTACCCCATGCGCCCCGACCTGTTTTTTTATGATATTGATACCGTTACCGTCAGGGATGTTTTGTCGTTTGACCAGTTAAATGAAATGATGGGGGTTCCCCTTGACCAACTGAAATTCCTGAACCCGCAATATAAAAAAGGGATTATTCCTGCTGCCAACGGAAAAACATACATTCTGCGGCTGCCACGCCGGTTTGTTGATGATTTCCTGAATAACGAAAAATCATTGTATGCCTACAAAACCAGAAAAGGAGTAGAGCACGACAAGTTACTGGCTGTGATCAAAAAGGCCAGTAACCGCAACATACATATTGTCAGAAGCGGCGAAAATCTGGGACTTATCGCCAGAAGGTACCATGTTTACATCAATCAAATAAAACGATGGAATCACATGAGAAGCAGTACCATTTATCCCGGACAGAAATTGGTGGTTTATGGTGCGGGAAGTTCCGAATATTACAGAAAATCAAAAGCGCCGGTTATCCGTTCGTCGGAAAAATCGGCGCACACGGTCAGACCCGGTGAAAACCTCGGTCTTATCGCCAAAAAATACAAATGTACCGTTACCGACTTAAAAGAATGGAACAACCTGAATAATTCGGTTATTCATCCCAAACAGAAACTCATTGTATATAAACCTGCCGAAAAGTCGAAAAGCTCGGTAAAACAGGGAAAATACCTTTATCACGTTGTTCGCAAAGGGGATACGCTTTGGGATATAGCCAAAGAATACGACGGGGTGACAGTAGAACAAATCAAACGGTTAAACCATTTTAAAAATTCAAACCGGATCAAACCGGGACAGAAAATTAAAATAGCGGTTGTCGGCTGATTATACTTTTTGAACCATTTTTGCGTTTTTACATAAAATCAATCATCAATAAAACTATGATAGATAAAATTTTAAGGTGGAACCTGGCTGCAGGAGTTTTGTTTGCGATGGTGGTGATGTTTACTTCCTGTAGCGAAAGCACCAAACCCGCCAAAAAACTACATTCAATTGGCAATACTTCCGAAATATTGATTGTGGTTCAAAATGAACAGCAGTGGGAAAATAAAATCGGAAAAGTGATCAGGCAATATCTCGCGAAAGATCAATTCGGCCTCAACCAGCCTGAGCCGATCTTTAAGCTTTCCCATATCCAGAAGAAAAGCTTCAGTGAGTTGTTTCAAAAGCAGCGGAACCTGCTGATTGTAAATATTGATAAAAACGCAGATAAACCGAAAGTAGAAGTCCTTCATGACCACTGGGCACAACCTCAGGCGGTGATCAGGATTACTGCACCCAGTTCGGTGGATTTTGTCAAAACGTTTCAGGAGAATGCAGAAAGTATCATTATGCAATTCACCAAAACCGAGCGGGAAAGGATTCTTGCGGTTTACCGGGCTTCATGCCCCAATAAAATAACCAAAAAGGTTGCTGAGGTTTTCGGGATCAACATGATCATTCCCCAGGATTATTATGTTGCAAAAACAGATACCAATTTTATGTGGATCAGAAAAGAAGCCAGTGCCTTCAGTCAGGGGTTATTGATCTTTACCGACCCCTATCTGGACACGACACAATTTTCCGTTGCCAGTATAATTGCACGGACCAACCGTTTTCAAAAGCAATATGTTCCCGGCCCGGCCGAAGGCAGCTACATGTCAACAGATCATGAATATGTCCTGCCGAAAGCTAAAGTAGTCACCGATTTCGTTACGAATTATGCCGTTGAAGTCAGGGGGCTTTGGAAAGTCATCGGCGATTTCATGGGCGGCCCTTTCCTGAGCGTTACTTTTGTTGACCCGCGAACCAACAAAATCGTTACCATCATGGGCTACGTTTATTATCCCAATAAAAACAAAAGGGATATGTTGCTGCAGATGGAAGCGATTATTTATTCCACGACATTTACGAAATAAGTTTTATCGGATTTTCCGGTTGATTTTCCCAACTTTAATGAAAAGATATATATTTGCCCTTTCAAAAGCAATGAAAAGAACAAACAACATATTTAACTTTTGGTGGTGGTACGCAACCCATCCTTTGTGGCGTAACCAGTAGTTAAATCAATTTTATAAAAAGAAATTGTTCAGGGCGTGTCGGTTACGGCACGCCTTTTTTTTGTTTAATCCAAATATTATTTATCATGAAAACATTTAAAAAAATACTTTTACAAGAACATGAAATGCCGGCACAGTGGTATAACATCCGGGCGGATATGCCCGGTAAGATGTTACCGCCGATCCATCCGGCAACAGGACAGCCCATCGGCCCTGCCGACCTGGCGCCATTGTTCCCCGAAGAATTGATCAGGCAGGAAGTGTCAACTGAAAGGTTCATTGACATCCCCGAAGAGGTTCAGGACATTTATAAAATATGGAGGCCGAGCCCCCTTGTCAGGGCAACACGGTTTGAAAAACTGCTTGACGCCCCCGTAAAAATTTATTTTAAAAATGAAAGCGTAAGCCCTGCAGGATCGCATAAACCCAATACCGCCGTACCACAAGCGTATTATAATTATAAAGAAGGCATAAAACGGATTACTACCGAAACAGGTGCCGGACAGTGGGGCAGTGCCCTGGCTTTTGCCACCCGGTTTTTTAATATTGACCTGAATGTGTTTATGGTGAAAGTCAGTTTTCAGCAAAAGCCTTACCGGCAGTTTATGATGAACACATGGGGCGCCGATGTGGTGGCATCACCCAGCAACCTGACCGAAGCCGGCCGGAAAATACTGGCAGAAGACCCCGCTTCGCCCGGCAGCCTGGGGATTGCTATTTCGGAAGCCATTGAAATGGCCCTGCAGGATGAAAATACCAAATATTCGCTGGGCAGTGTGCTGAACCATGTGTTGATGCACCAGACCATCATTGGTGAAGAAACTCTCAGGCAGTTTGAAAAAACAGATGACTATCCTGATGTTGTCATCGGATGTTTTGGCGGCGGATCAAATTTTGCCGGTATTTCATTTCCCTTTTTGCGCAACAATCTGAAAGAAGGGAAACAAACACGCCTTGTGGCCGTTGAACCCGAATCCTGTCCTAAACTTACCCGTGGCGAATTCCATTATGATTTTGGCGATACCATCGGGATGACCCCGCTGTTGCCCATGTTTACCCTGGGCCATAAATTCATCCCGCCCCAAATTCATGCGGGCGGGCTGCGCTATCACGGGGCAGGGCCCATTATCAGCCAGTTGCTGAAAGACAACCTGATGGAAGCTCATGCACTTCATCAAAACGAATGCTTTGAAGCCGGGGTGGCCTTTGCACGTACCGAAGGGATAATCCCCGCCCCCGAAACCACACATGCCATTGCCCAGGTGGTTCGCGAGGCCAGACAGGCAAGGGAAGAAGGTATTCCAAAAACCATTGTCTTTAATTTTTCAGGCCATGGACTGGTGGATATGACAGCTTATGATCACTTTTTGAAGGGGGAACTGTCGGATTATTCAATTACCGACAAACAAATAAAAGACAGTATTGCACGTTCTTCGGTAGCCATTGTGGCACCTTGATTTTTTGGTGATAAACAGGAAAGGGGAAAACCGGGTTATTAAATAATCCGGTTTTTCGTCGTTTGTATTTTCTTTTTTTATATATTTGGTAGCAAGTAGTTAGTAACCGATGAACATAGATATTTTAATAGATGCCATGGAGCGGGATGGTATGGAAGACTGGGAAGCTGCCCACCGGATTGTACAGCATTGGGATACTCCCGAAGCCAATTGGATCCATGCTTACCTGCATCGCAAGGAAGGCGACACATGGAATGCCAATTACTGGTACGACCGTGCCAACCGGGTGATGCCTGGCAAATCGTTTGAAGAAGAAGCAGAAGAGATCAGGAATTTCCTTGACAATCTGTAACAGGTATCAATCCGTTTGCGGCCTGCCGGGAGCAAGCCCCCCCTGCAGAACAGGTTTTTCGGGCCTGCAAATAAAATATTATTCCTTTTCGTAAGTAGTAGTGATAACACCCAGTGGCGTATTGGAGGTGTTGATGATCTGATCACCTTCAACTTTTCCCAGTGTATTGATTCTGGTTTCCATGCCATTGAATGAATAGCTGATTACGGAAGTTTTCGGGTTTAAATGCCATTTGGCTTCGTGTGTGTTGTTATTTGAAATGATGACCATCGCCGTATCGTTCAATATTCTGAAATAGGTCTGTTTTTGCATTTCAACAACCTGACTTAGCATTTCGGGGGTTTCATCATTTTCATTAAACCCGGTTTGAACGTCTGTTACTTTCCACGTTCCGATCAGTTTTTGTTCGGGACCGGAGCAGGAAACCATAAACATCATGATGAACAACCCGGCAATAACCATTATATTTTTCATATTCCCCTTTGTTTTTAAGGGTGCAAAGTTAATTACTATTCCTGCTTTGAAAAAATTCATGAAAAAATAATTGGTAATATAAAACATTTTTCTACTTTTGCCCACTTAGTTTAACCAATTAGTTAAAACAGATGGTTAAGACACCTGAAAATACAGAAGAAAAGATCATTAGAGCCGCTCGGAAAGTGTTTATTCAAAAAGGCATGGACGGAGCACGCATGCAGGGGATTGCCGATGAAGCCGGTATCAATAAGTCGCTTCTGCATTATTATTTTCGTTCGAAGGATAAACTTTTTAGCCGGGTTTTTTCCGAAGCCTTTAACGATATTATTGAAATGAGTGACTCTGTTTTTGCTGTTGCCGAAGATATTGACAGCCTGCTGGACGAATTTGTGAAAAGGTATATCGGCCTGCTCAGGGAAAAACCTTTCATTACCAATTTTATTATTCATGAAATCAACCGCAACCCCGGGTGCCTGGTCGGGCAAATGCAAAACAGCAAACTCGACCCCAGCCGGTTAATGAAGATATTGGCTGATGAAAAAAACAACGCCCGTATCAGGCCTGTTGACCCTTATCATTTTATTGTCAACATGGTATCGTTGTGTGTTTTCCCTTTTCTGGCAAAACCAATTATCCAGGGATTTTTACTGGATGGCACCAACATAAGTTTTGATGAATTTATTGAACAACGGCCGGAGCAAATCATTTCATTTGTAAAAAATGCCTTATTCATAAAAAATACGGACTGACTATGAAAAATAAACTGACACTGTTATTTTTTGCCTTTGTTTTTTCAGCATTTGGACAGGAAAGTGAAAAAATTTCACTGGACAGTTGTCTTAAAAGTGCTGTAAATAATTACCCGAATATCAGGCAGATGGGCCTCAATAAGGACATATCGGACCTCAACATTAAAAACATAAAAACCAATTATTATCCAACGCTCAATTTAAACGGGCAGGCCAGTTGGCAGTCGGACGTAACCAAAGTGCCGGTACCGCCCATTCCCGGTTTTGATATGCCTGTTCTGGATAAAGACTGGTATAAAATCAACCTCGATGTAAACCAGATGATTTATGACGCGGGGGTTACTTCAGGACAAAAAAATGTTGAACTGGCAAAACTGGCAGTAAACAATCAGAAAGTACAGATAGATATTTATCAGTTAAAAGAACGGATCAATAATCTGTTTTTTAACGTTATATATCAAAACCAAAATGTAAAAATACTTCAGGTACTGCAAAAAACGCTAACTGCCCGGATAAAAGAAGCCGAAGTTGCTTTCCAAAACGGCATGCTCCTTTCGGCTGATGTGGATGCCCTGAAAGTGGAACTGTATGGCGCCGACCAGAAAATCACCGAAATAAAAGAAAATCTGAATGCCCTGATCAAATCGCTTAATGAACAAACGGGGCTGCACGTTGGGACGGCTGATAACCTGGTCACCCCGGAGATCACCATTGACAATTACAATTTTGAAAATAACCGTCCTGAATACATTTTATTGAATAAACAGCAGGAACAGGTGATGTCACTTAAAAACCTGGCCTCCTCAAAACGCAGGCCTGTCTTGTTGGCTTTCGGCCAGGCAGGGTATGGACGTCCGGGATATGATTTGCTGAACACCAATTTTGATGATTATTACATGGTGGGGTTACGCCTGAAATGGAACATCTGGGACTGGGGCAAGGTAAAACGGAGCAAGCAGGTTTTTGATCTGCAAAACAAAATTATTACAACTAAAAAAGAAACATTTGACCAAAATCTCCGCTCAGACCTTTACAGGCGTATTGCCGACATTGAAAAGTACAAGAAGGTCATAGGTACTGATGAAACCATCGTAAAATTACAGCAAAATGTTGTAAATAATGCAGAAAACCAGTTAGATAATGGAACAATAACCTCAACAACCTACCTGATCGAAGTCAACAAACTGGTGAAAGCCAATTTAAACCTCGAAGCCCATAAGCTGCAATTGGTATTTGCAAAATACCAGTACCTGACATCAATCGGTAACTTATAAAATTTGAAATCATGATAAAAATACAGAAAATAATCACCCTATCAGTAATGGCCTTTATCCTCGCCTCCTGCAATCTTAAAAATGAACCATCGGATGGTTATGGGAATTTTGATGCCCATTCCGAAGTAATTGTATCGGCGCAAACCGCAGGTGAGCTACTCGGTTTTCAGGTAGAAGAAGGGGATTTTTTGAAAAAAGGCCGGATCGTCGGGCAAATTGATACCACCGACCTGTACCTGAAAAAGAGGGTCCTTTTCCGGAAAAAACAATCTGTCGGGTCACAACTGGATAACATCAAAGCCACCATCGAAGTACAGCAACAGCAACTTGAAATAAACAAAGTTAACCAGCGGAGAATTCAAAACCTGTACAAAAGCCAGGCGGCCACACAAAAACAACTGGATGACATCAACGGACTTGTTGACCTGAACCAAAAGCAGATCAGGGCCACCCGAACCAAACGCGACGGCATCATTTCCCAAATGGAAGGCATTGATGCGCAAGTTGCACAGGTAAATGAAACCATTGACAAATGCCTGATTAAAAATCCGGTGGAAGGTACGGTGTTGGTTAAATATGCTGAGAAAGGGGAACTGGCCACTCCGGGGAAGCCCCTTTATAAAATAGCCAACTTAAAACAACTGGAATTGAAAGCCTATATTAGCGGCAGCGATTTGAGCAGGGTGAAAATAGGAGCTAAGGTCACGGTCTTTTATGATAAAAACAAAGACGAAAACTATAGTGTTCCCGGTGTGGTTAGCTGGATATCAGCCCAGGCCGAATTTACACCCAAAACGATACAAACCAAACAAGAACGTGTTAACCTGGTTTATGCCGTTAAAGTGGTGGTTGCCAATGACGGGTCCATCAAAATAGGTATGCCCGGTGAATTTAAAATTATGGATTGATGGCGGATCAATAAAAGCATTTTTTGTTTTTAATTCAAAAGAATGTTTAATTTTATGGCTCATTAAAAATTGATAAAGATGAAAATTACAAGTTTTGCAATTGTGTTATTGGGGCTGTTGGTTTCCCCGTTCATGAAAATCAACGCCCAGGAATTCAAAGCCGATGATATTATTGGCATTTGGTTGAACCAGGATAAGGATGCCCATGTTCAGATCTACAAGGAAGGGGATAAATATTACGGGAAGATCATCTGGCTGAAAAACCCCATTGACGATAAAACGGGCAAACCCAAGCTCGATGATAAAAACAAGGATGAGAGCCTGCAATCACGGCCGGTTATGGGTTTGCTCCTGTTGAAAGATTTTGTTTTTGATAAAGATGAATGGGAAGACGGGGAAATTTACGACCCCAAATCCGGCAAAACCTATAGCTGTTATATGGAATTTCCGGATGAAAACAACAAAGACAACTTGAAAATACGAGGCTACGTAGGCATCAGTTTGTTTGGCCGTACCGTTTACTGGACCCGGGTGAAATAAAAAACTAATCCGGCCTTTTTTATAACATTTTTGAATTAAAAACATTTATTTCCTTTTTTAAAAGTAAAAAAGAGGAAAAACAGGAAAACCATGTCTGTACCGGTTACAATTCAAAATCTGGAAAAAAATTACGAAAAGGTTAAAGCACTGAAAAACATTAATATGGAGGTGTCCTCCAATGAGTTGTTTGGGTTTATCGGACCCGATGGTGCCGGAAAAACCACCTTGTTCAGGATTTTAACCAGTTTAATTCTTGCCGACCGGGGAGGCATTCGTGTGGGTGATTATGATGTAGTGGAAGATTATAAAAAGATCAGGAGGATTACAGGCTACATGCCTGGAAGGTTTTCGCTGTATATGGATTTGACGGTGGAGGAAAATCTTAAATTTTATGCCAGAATATTCAACACTTCCATTGAAGAAAATTTTGCTTTGATTGAAGATGTTTACAGTCAGATAGCTCCTTTTAAAAACCGGCGTGCAGGGGATTTGTCCGGCGGCATGAAACAAAAACTGGCTTTATCGTGTGCTCTGATTCACAAGCCGGAACTTTTGGTATTGGACGAACCCACAACCGGCGTGGATGCGGTTTCGCGGAAAGAATTCTGGGAGCTGTTAAAGAAAATGCAGACAAAAGGGATTACCATTCTGGTTTCGACCCCATATATGGATGAAGCTGCTTTGTGCGACCGTGTAGCCCTGATGCAGTCGGGAAGCCTGATGACAGTGGACAAACCACAGCAAATTGTCAATGATTTTTCGGAAAACTTACTTTCCGTCAAGACAAACAAGATGCACAGGCTGCTGAAGGACATGGCCGGCTTTGAAAGCGCTGAAAGGGTTTATCGTTTTGGGGACACCCTTCATCTCGCTACCCGGTTGAAAACAAAACAACTAAAAGAAAACATCTTTCATTTTCTTTCAGAAAAAGGATATCGGGAAATTGAAATATCGGCCATTGAACCGGTTATTGAAGATTGTTTTTTAGCACTCATGGAAAAATCAACCGGATGAATCAAAAAGAGCCCATCATAGAAGTAACCGGCCTGGTGAAGAAATTCGGCCATTTTATCGCCAACGACCATTTAACTTTCAACGTTTACCGGGGTGAAATATTCGGGTTTCTGGGAGCCAACGGCGCCGGTAAAACCACGACCATGAAAATCCTGACCGGGTTGTCGAAACCCACTTCCGGAAAGGTGATTGTCGCTGAGGTTGATGTAAGTAAGTATCCCGAAAAGGTAAAACGCCGGATTGGATATATGAGCCAGCATTTTTCATTGTATGATGATATGACGGTGAAAGAAAATTTCAGGTTTTACGGCGGCATTTACGGGCTGGGCAGAAAACAAATACGCGAAAGGATGCGGTTTTATCTGAAGAAACTGGAAATGGAAAACTTTGAAGATATGTTGCTGAAAAACATACCCCTGGGATGGAAACAAAAACTGGCGTTTTCAGTAGCCAATCTGCACAATCCCGACATCATTTTCCTGGATGAGCCTACCGGTGGCGTTGACCCCATTACACGAAGGCAGTTCTGGGAGATGATTTACGAAGCCTCCGACAACGGCACAACGGTTTTTGTTACCACACACTACATGGATGAAGCGGAATATTGCGATCGGGTTTCTATTATGTCGGAAGGAAAGATTGAAGCGCTGGATGTTCCAAAAGCATTAAAAGAAAAGTATAAAGCAAAAAACATGAACGAGGTTTTTATAAAAATTGCGAGAAATGTGGAGTGAGACGGGTTGCAGGGAAACGGGTTGCGTGAAGCCGTGATACGGGTCGCGAGGTAAGTGCTTGAACCGTACGCTCTTTCGGATTTGTACCCCGGGCAATCAGAAACAATAAACATCAAACATCTAAAATGTGGGCATTTATTAAAAAGGAGTTTTTCCATATTTTCAGGGACTACCGTACCATGGTTATCCTTTTCGGAATGCCCGTTGTACAGGTTTTGTTGTTTGGCTTTGCCATCACCAACGACATCAACAATGCCCATATTGCCATTCTCGACCACTCAAAAGATGTGGTTACCCGTGAGATCACCCGTAAAATTTTATCCTCTCATTATTTTCTCCTCGACCGGTACCTGAAATCAAATAATGAAATAAAGCCTGCCTTTAAAAAAGGGGCGATCAAAGAAGTTGTGATCTTTGAAAGTGATTTTGCAAAAAAACTGGAAACAGAAAACATGGCCCGCATTCAATTGATACTGGATGCTACCGAACCCAACACCGCCAACATCCTGAATGCTTATACAACGGGGATTGTTAACAGCTATATGTTAACCCAACTGCAACAGGAAAGCGCCATCCCCTTGAACATAGGCATTGAAACCACAATGCTTTACAACCCGGAACTGAAAAGCGTCTATATGTTTGTCCCGGGTGTCATCACGGTTTTGCTGATGTTGGTTTCGGCCATGATGACCTCCATTTCCATTACCCGCGAAAAAGAACTGGGCACCATGGAAGCCATACTGGTTTCGCCGTTAAGGCCGTCGCATATTATTATTGGCAAAGTAGCGCCTTATGTGTTGTTGTCATTCATCAACCTGTTGAGTATCCTTTTGCTGGCATTTTTTGTTTTTGGCATGCCTGTAAAAGGGAGCCTGGTTTTGTTGCTTGCCGAAAGTTTGTTGTTTATCATCATGGCGCTGGCCATGGGCATTTTAATCTCAACAGTCAGCCATTCGCAGCAGCAGGCCATGCTGTTGTCAATGTTCGGATTGATGCTTCCCACCATTTTGCTGTCGGGATTCATCTTTCCTGTAGAAAATATGCCGCTCGTCCTACAATATCTCAGTGATATTATGCCCAGCAAATGGTTTATCATTATCATAAAAAACATTATGTTGAAGGGCGTTGGGTTTAGCTATTTCTGGAAAGAAACGCTGATCATCTTTCTGATGACGTTGTTTTTTATCGGGATGAGCATTAAGAAGTTTAAAATAAGGTTGGAGTAAGGTAGGGAGGACAGAAGAGTATAAGCGATCATTAAAATGTTGTCATGAAACGAATCAGTTACCCGGCCATTCATGGCCGGGATAAAAACCCGCCTCTGCATTGGCTCCGGCGGACAGGTAATAAAACAATCGAGCAATAAAACAATGCGAACAATCCTCTACATATTGCAAAAGGAATTCATCCAGATTTTCAGGGATAAATCCATGTTGCCCATTTTATTCATCATTCCGATTATGCAATTGGTGGTTTTGTCCTATACCGCCACTTTCGAGATCAAAAATATACGTTTTATAATCGTGGATCACGACCACTCGTCTGAATCCCGGAAACTAACAGACAAATTCAGCGGGTCGGCCTTTTTTACCGAAGTCGGGAAAACCAATTCATACCGGCAGGCCGTACAGGCCATTCAAAAAGACAAGGCCGATCAGATCATTGTTATCGAATCCGATTTTGAAAAAAACCTTGTCACTGTCAAACATGCGCAGGTACAGGTAGTTACCAACGCGATCAACGGGAGTGCCGCCAGCCTGATGAACGCTTATGCCATTTCCATAATCAGCGATTTCAACAGAGAGATACTGATTAAACAGTTTCCTGTTCATTTTAAAGGGATGCCCATCAAACTGAGCCCTTCGTTCTGGTATAACCCGGAACTGAATTATGTAACGTATATGGTACCGGGCATCCTGGTTTTGCTCATTACCATCATTGGCATGTTTTTGTCTTCAATGAACGTTGTGAAAGAAAAAGAACTGGGGACCATTGAGCAATTGAATGTGACCCCCATCCGCAAATTTGAGTTTATTGCCGGTAAACTGATCCCTTTTTGGATTATCGCCATGGCCGACTTATTGATCGGACTGTTTTTTGCACGGTTTTGGTTTGGGATTCACATTGTGGGCAATCCGGCACTGCTCCTGTTTGTCGCCGGAATTTACCTTGTGCTGGTACTTGGGTTCGGGTTGCTGGTCTCCACATTGACCGATACCATGCAACAGGCCATGTTCATTTCCTGGTTTTTCCTGGTGGTTTTTATCTTAATGAGCGGGTTGTTCACCCCCATAGAAAGCATGCCTTTATGGGCACAGAAATTAAACGTTATCAACCCGTTGGCCTACTTCATCAAAATCAACCGGATGATCATGCTCAAGGGGTCTGACTTTTTCGATTTTCAAAAAGAGTTTTGGATACTTACCGCGTATGCTACCGGTATGCTTGTTTTTTCCACTTTGCGTTACCGGAAAACAACCTGAGTTGACGGCTTTGCTTTTTAGTATCTTTCAATTTGTGTTTTTTTCAGGTTATTAGTTGCATGGCAAACTATTATTCATATACTTTTGCGTTTTTTTATTGCAGAGTAAAATAAATGTAAAATGGAACAGAAACCAGGCATGCTCATTTCGGTTATTCACCGCAAGGCACACCAACGGATGGCTTCAAAGCTGAAAGGTTACGATATAGACGCCGGTCAGTTTTTCTTTTTGCGATACTTGTTTAAAAATCAAGGAATTACTCAGGAAGAAATGGCGAAAAATTTGTATTTGGACAAGGCCACAGTGAGCAAGGGCATAAAAAAACTGGAACAATTAGGTTACATTACAAGGAACATCAATTCGGAAGACAAACGAAAAAACTGTGTCTATCCTAATGAAAAAGCGATATTAATAAGGGAAAACATGGATCGTTTTCACAATGAAATCAGGGATTATTTGTTTCATGCCTTAAATAAAGAGGAATATAGGCAATTGGGAAAGATTCTTAAAAAAATAGTGGATCATATTGTATAAATTTTAAAAACTAAAAAAATTGCAATGGCACAAGGAACTCCGAAACTCAAAAAAAGAAAAACAGGAAGCATCATTACCGGTTCGGTTATCGTATTAATTATTCTTGGGCTTGCCTCATGGTGGTATATTCACAAGAGGGGGTTTATTACCACTGATGATGCTTATATCGAAGCATACAAGGTAACCATAAGTTCACAAATTCCCGGTAGGATTATCCGGTTAACCACGCACGAAGGAGAGGAGGTTAAGGAGGGTAAATTACTGGCACAATTGGACACCACAGACTATGTGGTAAGGATTGTACAGGCTGCCGCCGGTTTAACAGAAGCAAGGTTAGGCATTGAATTGGCAAAAGTTAGGCTTGAACAGAGTAAAATAAATTATGACCGGGCTAAAAAACAGTACAATGAAAAAATAATTCCAAAAGCAAACTTTGAAAATATTCAAAAAGAATACCAGGCCGCCAAAGTGCAGCTTTCGTTAACCGAATCAAAAATTCCTGCCATTGAAGCATCCATAAATACCATTCAAAACACCCTTAAGCATACGCAGATCGTTGCCCCAATGGACGGGGTGGTTGCCAAACGATGGGTTTTAGCCGGAGATGTGGTTGCCCCGGGGCAGGGAATATTTACGGTTTTCAGTACTAAAAAACATTGGGTTACAGCCATGCTTCCGGAAAATAAAATTCACAATATCAGGTTGGGGGATACGGTTGAAATTGATGTTGATGCTTTTCCGAACACATCCTTTAAAGGTAAAATATACAAAATGGGAAACAGCACGGCTTCGCAGTTTTCGTTAATTCCCCCCGATAATGCATCGGGAAATTTTACCAAAGTATCGCAGCGCATTCCCATTAAAATGACCATTGAACAAGTTGGGAACAAGGGTGATGCCAAAAAGAAGTTGCTCCCCGGCATGTCAGTGGAAATTAGAATAAAAATAAGGAAAAATGAATCAGGCAAATAATGCCGCCCTACATTGGGAACATGATGAAAATGCCGCCAACAAATGGCTGGTTTTGCTTAGTGTGATGATAGGCACGTTTATGGCGGTATTGGATTCCACTATTGTTAGCGTTGCTTTCCCTAAAATGATGGCGGTGTTTGGTGTAAGTGTTGACCAAATTGAATGGATAATGACTGCCTACTTGTTGGCATTTGCGGTGGCATTGCCTTCGTCAGGTTGGATTGCCGACCGGTTTGGTTATAAATTGACCTATATGCTCGGATTAGGCTTGTTTACACTGGGTTCGTTGTTTTGCAGTCTTTCGTGGAGCGAAAATATTTTAATTGCTTTCCGGATTTTCCAGGGTATAGGTGCCGGATTTCTCATGCCGGTTGGTATGGCCATTGTTACCCGTACCTTTCCACCTAACCAACGGGGTGTGGCTTTGGGATTCTGGGGAATCGCTGCCGCCGCATCGGTATCATTGGGTCCGCTGGCTGGCGGTTATCTCGTAGACAATTTTTCCTGGCATGCTATTTTTGACATCAATGTTCCGGTGGGAATTATTGGGATAATGGCCGTTTTTATTATCCAGGGCGAATACAAAAATAAGGTTCGCCATCCATTTGATTTGGGTGGATTTATTACCATGACCCTTGGACTTGGAAGCCTGTTGCTGGCCTTTGCCACAGGTAACTCATCATGGAATACCGGAGGCTGGTCTTCCCCGTTTATTCTTGCTAATTTTTTCATCGCTACCATCAGCATTGTGTTATTTGTAATTATTGAAATGACCATTGCACATCCGATTTTGAATTTAAAACTACTTAAGAATTACAATTTCGGTTTGTCTTCGGCCATTATGTTCATTTTTGGAATGGCTTTTTTCGGGAATGCTTTTTTATTACCGATATATTTACAGAACTCATTGGGTTATACCGCACTGCAAGCCGGGTTGGTATTTTTTCCGGTAGGTATATTACAAGCGTTTATTTCTCCCCTTGCTGGGCAATTAACGGATCGTTTAAACCCAAAGATACCGGCTATGATGGGGGTTGTTATACTTGGGATTTCCCTATATCTGTTTAGCTTCTTTTCGCTCCAGACAACCCATGCCCAAATCATGTTTCCACTTTATCTAAGGGGAATCGGCATCGGATTGATTTTTACGCCCTTAACAGCTATTGCCCTGTTGGACATCCCCAAACCACAATTGGCGCAAGCCTCAGGCCTGTTTAACACCATTCGCCAGATTGGGGGAAGTTTTGGAATTGCTGCCCTGGGCACCTTGTTGACTGAAAGGATGAAATTTCACAAACAAATTTACGGGGAGCAACTTGATATCACTTCTCCGGCATATCATCAGGCAATGACCCATTTAAAAGAATTCATCATGCAAACGGCGGGAGGTAATTTGCTAACCGCCACCATACAGTCCAGGAGTTTACTCTTTAAAAATATTGTTTCACAAGCTTTTGTCCAGGGTATTAACGACGATTTCCTGATTGGTGCCATATTGACAATTCTTCTTGTGATTCCGCTTTTGTTATTAAAAACCGGTAAAAAATATTTAAACCGATGAAAAGAAAAATAACCCCAAATGCTTTTTGTTTTATTGCCATTACCCTGGTTTTCAGCTTTCATCTGACAGAACATGCCGGGGCACAAACCGGGGTAACAGCAGTTGAATTATCGGAAGCCATTCACAATAGCGTGAACAACCATCCGCTCATTAAAGAAGCAGAAGACCAGGTGACAATCGCACAGGCAAAAACAACCGAACAAAAAAGTGCCTTTTATCCTGATGCTGCGGCCCATCTGTCCTACAACCGAATTGGCCCTGAGCCCTATTTTAAGTTGCCTTATCCGGGCGCTGAGGAATTTTACATAGCACCGGCCAACAACTATAACGGTAATTTGGCTGTCAGTTATTTACTTTATGATTTTAACCGTAGAAAAGAGGTCGTAAAATTGTTCCGGTCGGGAGAAGTTACCGAAGCGGAAAAAATCAATGTCATTAAAAACCAACTGGCTTACCAAACCGTACAGGTATTCTACACACTGATTTATTTACAAAAAAACAGGGCAGTAACCCATGAGCAAATCATTGACCTGGAGGAACACCTCACATTTGCACGAAAAATGGTTTCAACGGGTTCGGCAATCGGTTTGGATACCCTGAATACCCAAGTGCGCTTGACTGTGTTAAAAAACAGGAATCAAAGTTTAAAAAACAAATGGGATAAAACGGCAATATTGCTTAAATCCCTCATGAATGTCCCTTTGGAAAAGCCCATTTCCATAAACGGGGATTTGGTGGTTTCGGCTGTAAACTTTTCGCTTGATTCGCTTCAAAAAAGGGCCTTGGAACAAAGGGAAGAGCTAAAATTAAATAAGATGGCGCACAATACAGTTGCACTGCAGAAAGCAGTTATTGGTAAAAGCAATGTCCCTGTGGTTAGCCTGCAGGGTGCTCTCGGTGCCAAAAACGGGTATCCTGATAACCTGAACCGTATCACTCCCAATTTTGTGGTGGGGATTACTGCAAGTATTCCCATTTTTGACGGATATTTAAAAAAATCAAAATTGGTTACGGCGGACCATCAATTGCAATCGGTGGATGACCAGGCCAATGTTCTGATTCACAATATTATAACTGAAGTAAATACGGCACTGCTTGATTTACAAAATAACATGCTGCAACTAAAAAATGCAAAGGCAGAACTGAAACTGGCGACAGCAGCTTTGGAACAGGCCAACGGGCTCTACCGGACAGGAGCCATTACCAATACTACTTTATTGGATACCCAAACCTCATTGGAACTGGCAAAACTGAAACTGACCGCCCAAATGTATCGTGTAACACTCAGTCGGTTCAAATTGCTTCAGGCTACCGGTCAAAAAATCTGGTAACCTGTTTTAATACTTTCTGAACCCAAAATATTTATTGAGAAGTACTATATTTACTGTCTTTCTGCTTTATTTTATTGTGGAAACCAAACAAGTTCATTTATTCGTTATCGGCCTTATTTTGAAAAATTCTGGCCACAGTAAAAAAAGGGTTCGAACCCTTTGCCCTGCTTTTCGTTTAAACTAAAAAATGTTCCTGTCAATATTTTTTTGTAATTTGCTTTGCTCCTTTTTTAAACACGCATGATGCGATTGCTTATAGTCATTCTTTTTTCAGCCCTGTTCCTGATTTCCTGTAATCGGGGAACACCTGAAAACAAAAAAGATAAAGCCGTTTCTTTACACAAATTGAAAGATCGGGCACTTGACCGTATGATGAAAAATGGAAAACTGAGGGCGGTTACCGATTACAGTTCGGTGAATTACCTGATCTACCGGGGCCAGCCCATCGGATACCAGTATGAACTTTTGAAAAACCTTACCGATTACCTCGGCGTTGACCTTGAAATGGTCATTGAAAAAGACCTGGATAAAAGCATGCGGATGCTCAAAAAAGGGGATGTTGACCTGATGGCGATGGGTTTAACAGTAACCAGCCAGAGAAAAAAACTTTTCACTTTTACCGACCCTATCCTGACCACCGAACAGGTCCTGGTGCAGCGAAAGCCTGCAAACTATCAAAAAATGAGGACAAAGGATGAAATTGAATCGCACTTGTTACGCAACCAGATTAACCTTGCCGATAAAATAGTTTATGTCCAGAAGGGAACCATTTTTGCCCAAAGACTGGCTGCGCTTGCTGACGAGATTGGCGACACCATTTATATTATTGAAGAAGACAAAGATGTAGAAGAGTTGATTGCTGCTGTGGCACGTGGTGAAATTGATTATACGGTGGCTGATAAATATATTGCCCTGATCAATACCCGTTATTATCCAAACATTGACGTGCAGACAGCGATCAGCTTTCCGCAAAATGTAGCCTGGGCAGTCAAAAAAGGACAGACAGGGCTTGCTGACACCATCAATGTATGGCTCGATTCGTTTAAACGGACCCTGCTTTTCAGATTGATTTACAATAAATATTTTAAAAATATCAGGGCGGCAAAAATCGTAAAAAGCAGGTACAATTCCTTTAGCGGCGGCCACCTGTCACCTTATGACGGTGACATCAAAAAAGCAAGCCACCTTGTTGGCTGGGACTGGCGGTTGCTGGCTTCGGTAATTTATCAGGAATCGGAATTCAAACCCAATGTCCGATCCTGGGTGGGGGCTTACGGCCTGATGCAACTCATGCCTGAAACGCTTGAAAAATATGGCCTCGACACATTGTCTTCACCGGAAGAGCAGATTAATGCCGGGGCCAGGTACCTGCATTATCTTGACAAACAGTTGCCACCGGAGATCAGCGACTCGGTGCAAAGGATAAAATTTGTGCTGGCTTCCTACAATGCCGGCATCGGCCATGTTTTGGATGCACGAAGACTTGCTTTAAAATATGGAAAGGACCCGAATGTGTGGAACGGCAATGTGGACTTTTTCATTTTGAATTTATCTGACCGTTTCTATTACCATGATGATGTGGTTCAATACGGTTATGTACGGGGAGAAGAAACCTTCAACTTTGTGAAAGAGATATTCGACCGGTTTGAAGATTACAAAAACCTGATCAAAGATTAATCGGTTTTATTTTTTATCGGTTTCTTTTTCCTCCCCGGTAGCTGGTTTCTTCTCCTCTTCCCCGGCAATGCCCTCTTTAAATTCTTTCATCCCTTTTCCGATGCCTTTCATCAGTTCCGGTATTTTTCTGCCGCCAAACAAAAGCAACACGACAACAACAATTAAAGCAATTTCCCAGGGGCCCAACCACCCGGCATGTTGTAGAATGATTTCTTTTCCGCTGGTCATTAAAAGGTTCATATCCTTAAAATTTTGATGTTTCAATTACAAAGATACGATAATCTGCCCGACCTTGCATTTATAAAATTAATTCATTGACAAAAACAATTCAGTTATTATCTTTGTGTCAATAATAAACGATGGAATTATGAAAATAAAATCCTTACTTATTCTTCTTCTTTTCGGCACATGGTTTAATCCCTTGCAGGCACAGGAGAGAAAACCCGACTGGCGAAAGATGCATTACCTTTCGGAAGAGGAGATGCACCAGCCCCTGAACAAGAGGGATTTTTATGAAACCGATCCTCCTGCTGGGCCGGTAAAAAATGTTGCCGAATTTGACCAGATGCAGGCCGTGCTGGTACGTTACCCTTTTGGTGTTCCTGTTTCATTGATCAAAGATATGGCCGATGATTTAGAGGTGATTACTATTGTAGCCAACTCAGCAGAGGAACAAACCGTAACTACCCAATACACCAATAACGGGGTTAACCTTGATAACTGCTCATTCCTGTATGCACTCACCAACAGTTACTGGGTGAGGGATTACGGCCCCTGGTTTGTTTTTGATGGAAACGGCAATCCGGGCATTGTGAACTTTCCCTACAACCGTCCCCGACCTTATGATAATGACATTCCCATAAAAGTTGCCCAGTATCTGGATATTGATCTTTATGGCATGAACCTCACCAGCACGGGGGGAAACTACATGACCACCGGTATGGGGCAATCGGCATCCACGGAATTGATTGAGGAAGAAAACCCGGGACTGACGGAAGAGGATATTGATACACTGGTTTCTAACTATCTCGGAATTGAAAATTATTATATAGTAACCGATCCGTTGGGTGAGTATATCAAGCATATTGATTGCTGGGGAAAATTCCTTTCTCCCGGCAAGGTGCTGATCGGGCAGGTTCCGGAAAGTGATGACCGGTATGATGATTTTGAAGCAACAGCCAATTTTTTTAAAGCCACGAACAGCCCTTATGGTGTGCCTTACGAGGTTTTCCGTGTTTTTACACCCGGGTCGCCAATAGCTACACCTTATACCAATTCGCTGATCCTGAACAACAAGGTGTTTGTCCCCCTCACCGGGAGCGATTGGGACGATGATGCCATTGCATCGTATCAGGAAGCCATGCCCGGTTACAATATCATTGGCATTACGTACGGTGGCTGGATCAATACGGATGCCCTGCACTGCCGTACAAAAGGTGTAGCCGATTTAGGTATGTTGTATATTAATCATGTGCCTGTGTTAGGAACTATCCCTTATCAGGATAGTATAAACCTGACCGCCGACATTTATGCCTACAGCGGCGAAGACATTTATTCCGATTCGGTTTTGATTTATTACAGCATTGACAGCGGGGATTACCAGGTGGCCAACATGGAATATGAAAGCGGGAACACCTGGACGGGTTACATTACCGGCCTCGATCCCGGTGATCAAGTGGACTATTATTTATATGCTGCCGATAAATCGGGCAGGCATGCTATGCACCCGTACATTGGAGAACCTGACCCTCATGAATTCATCCTTTTTTCTTTATTTACGGATGACCTGGAGCTCGACCCGGACACTTTACTATTCCTGACCTTTGAAGACTTGGGCGGTTTGCCGTTGTACATTGTCAACATCAGTAGCGATACGGTGGAGATCACTTACATACAACCTGAGCCGGAAGGAGATGTGGAGTTTATGTGGACGGTGGAGGGAATGCCGGAACTTCCGTATTTCCTGCCTGCCGGCGATACGCTGACAATAGATGTCTGTATCGACTTACCAACCAATTATATGGGCGAGATGTTACAGGATACCCTGGTTGTGGAAACGCCCGACGACAGCTTCTCCTCGCTGATTATGGTGGACAGTGATTTACTGGGTGCCGGGGAAATTCAGGAAGAGTATAATGTTGAGGTTTATCCCAATCCGTTCAATGAACGGCTGAACTTTAATTTCAGATTGAATAAGGCCACACAGGTCAGTCTGCAACTGTATGATCTGAGCGGTAAAACGATTTACAATGAGATCAAATCCTTCCCGGCAGGAAAACATACGGTGAGTGTGAATGCTGCCCGGCTGAAATTAACTCCCGGAACTTACCTGTACCGTTTACAAACCGGGGAAGAAGTGAAAACAGGAAAGGTGGTTTTTGATTAATACCGTACAGGCGAATTCAATCGCCGACTATTGAAAAATATTTTTTGACCTTGTATCGGCTTAACTATCAATGATATATTGTACAGAAAGTTGTAAATCAATATTTTGAATCATTTATACTGAAACAGAGAAACAAAATTAATCGTACAGCTCTGAGCCATTGTGTGCGAAGGAAATCGGGGGGATAGCAATGGCGTGAGAGTCCTGACCAACTTATTGTAGAAATATGTCATTGTCTTTTTCTTTAAAATGATGCGTGTGAATAGCGATTTTGTAAACCTGATTTGCTGTTAGCGCTACCGACTGATTTTTATACCGGTATTTACAATTTCTTCAATTTATTTAGCTGTAAACTGTTCTGTCAATCAACTCTTATCCCCTCCTGATAATTACCAGGCCGGAGGCACCGTGTACAATCAGGAAGGAGAAAACCAAAAGCATAAGCCAGTGCGCCCCGATTTGATATCCGTTAACCACAATATCGGATGCAAAATAGATGCCTATGGCCGCAAGAAGTGTCAGGGCTGCCGTAACATTCCCCACCTTGTTAAACAACTGGCTTTCCCGTTCATCGGCCTTCTTTTTTCCAATAAAAGGATGAACGACAAGCAGGGCAATGACTGCCGTTCCCGCATCGCCAAATAAAAACACAGCAATCAAACCGATTATGCCGACAATCAGTTCGAGTAAAAATCGTTTAGTCATTTTTAATCCTCTTTATTTAAATAAAAAATATCTTCAACATGGCACGCAAACAATTCCGCCAGTTTCAACGCCAATTTCACAGACGGATTAAATTTCCCCTGTTCAATCGCAATAATCGTCTGTCTCGAAACATCAATCTTTTCAGCAAGTTGTGCCTGTGTTATCATATTTTTGTTAAACCTCATTATCTTTAAGTTATTCTTTAAAACCATTTTCATAAGTTCTGCAAATAAGTATTTTGCAAATGTAAATAATAATAAACATTATGTCAAGTATTATATACATTTATTTATGAATAAACAGCTTATCCCCCTTTCCTGTATTTTACATTATTTTTACAATAAGTGTAATTTCTCTGTTTTTACATCGTCACCCCATTGAAATGACTGCAGAAGAATTCAAGTCCCGGCTGATGCCGGTTAGGAATAAATTGTTTCGATTTGCTTTGAGTTTCCTGTCAAACAGGGAAGAAGCAGAGGATGCAGTGCAGGAAGTTTATCTGAAAATGTGGAAAATGCGTGACGATCTTGGAAAATACAAAAGCCCCGAAGCCCTGATGATGACCATCACACGGAACCATTGTTTCGATAAGCTGAAATTAAAAAAGAACAAAGCTTTTACCTTGAATACCGACCGCGATGACACACTTTTTGAAGATGGCCATGATCATGCGGAACAGACTGATCTGGTCAGTAAAGTAAAACAGATCATCAGGTGCCTGCCCGAACAGCAGAAAACCATTGTTCATCTTCGTGATGTGGAGGGTTATGCCTTTGAAGAGATCACGGAGATCACCGGATACGACCTGAATTACATCAGGGTGAACCTGTCAAGGGGCAGGAAAAAAATCAGGGAAACACTGCTTAACCTTCAAAGAAATGAAACTGGAAGAAATTAATAAACTGATTGACAAATTCTTTGCCGGGGAAACCACGGTTCAGGAAGAATTGCAATTAAAATCATGGATTCAGTCAGGGAATTTTTCCGATGAAATGCAAGCTGTCAAAAGCTATTTTGAAGCAATGGACAGTTTGGGAAAAGATTCGCCGGACGAATCATTTGATGAAGTTTTAATGGATTTGATTAAAAGGGATGAACCGGTACGGAGCAAGAGAGTATGGATTTACAGCCTGACTGCGGTAGCGGCTGCGGTAGCTCTGTTGCTTGCTGTCTGGATGGGCACCGGTCTGCTCAAGCCCAAAGAAGTTTACGGAACGGTCAACGATCCGGAAATTGCTTTTGCGGAAACCAAAAAACTTCTTTTTGTGGTTTCTGAAAAAATGAACAATGGACTTGCTCCGGCGAAAATAATTGTGAACGCGATTGAAGAAAGCGTAATAAAAGCCGGTGAAGCAGGAAAAATCAATGAAGTATTACAAAAGGCCGGAACCATCAGAAAACTGGAAAAGGTCAATAAATATTTTAAACCGTTGAAAAAAGCAGCTACACAACACGGAAATTCATAAAATGTTAAACATTCAAATATTGAGATCATGAAAAAGACAGTAATCACATTGGTAATTTTGATTATCACGGGTGTTTTTATAAGCCTGAACGCCCAGACCACCATTGACGGGCTGTATGGTAAATATGCCGGACAAAAAGGTTTTACGAGCATCAATATTTCACCCGAGATGTTCAGTATGCTTTCCTCACTAAATACGGAAGACAGTGCCGAAAATGCCAAAGAAGCGCAAAACATCATGGAACAGCTCAGCGGGCTGAAAATGCTGGTTTATGAGTCCGACTCACTTCAAACCAATCAGGCTTTCCTGAAAGATGTCAGGGAACTGAATAAAGTGAAAGGATTTTCCGAACTGATGTCAATAAACAGCGAAAATGAGGTTGTGAAGTTTCTCGTGAAAAAGGGAAATGACGGTAAAGTCAGCGAAATGCTGATGCTTGTTTTTGATAAAAATGAAGCCATGGTGATGAGCCTGACCGGAGACCTTGACATGAGTACCATTTCAGGCATCTCCAAATCGTTGGATATCGAAGGAATGGACAAACTTAAAAAGCTGGATGAGAAATAAAATAATCGAAATCATGAAAAAAATAACTTTGGTATTATCCTTAATCCTGGTTCTACCGGTATTGCTTCACAGCCAGGACAGGGAAATGAAGCGGCTGTTTGAAAAATATGCCAAAGTGGAAGGTTTCAAACTGCAATCGGGAAATATTGACCTGGACATTGACCCGGACAGCGATTTCAGTAACTTCCTGAACAAGCTAGACGGTCTTTACATCCTCCGATTCGAAAAAGAAACAGGAAACTCATCCGACCTTGAAACCTTTAAAACAAAACTGAAAAAGCAGATCAGTAAAAAAGATTTTAAGAATATGCTGGACATCAGCAGCGGCGGTAGCGTAAAAATTCTGATAAGAAAAAACAGCAGGGACGAAACCACCGATTACCTCATGATCACCAACGGGGACGACACGGCGATGTTCCTGTGGGCCGGAGCCGGGTAAAATTTATAATTCTTATCAGTGAAAGGCAGTTGTATCAACTATCGAAACAAAGATTCTTTTTTATATCGTGATTCCGGGAAGGAAAGCTTTTAGAAAAATAAACACTCATTGACTAAGTGGTTACAATTTTAAAAAATTAAAAAAGTTAACCCGGTTGATTGTATCAAAGTTTGCTTCCTGATAATTTTCAATAAAAGCTTTTGGAGGACGAACTGATTTTTCTCCCCACTTGAATTCAAAAGCATTTATCTTTGTATCCGTTATTTCGATCAAATCTATTTCCTGCCTGTCGTAGGTTCGCCAGAAATAAAATTCGGAAAACTTTTCACCGTAAACCTGTTTTTTTATTCGTTCCGATACACAATAGTTTTCCCATAATTTACCAACATCATCACGGATGTCAAGCGGGTTAAAATTGGAAATAACGACATTTCTGATGCCATTATCCCAAAAATAGAAACGAGGAGATTTACTGATTTCTTTTCGCAGATTCCTGCTATATCCCTGAAGGCGAAATATGATAAAAGCTTTTTCCAGAATTTCAAGATAACGTTGTACCGTTTTTACGGTAGTTCCGAGATTGCGGGCTAATTCGTTAAATGAAACATCATTTCCAATCTGAAAAGCAATAAGACGAAGAAGATTTATCACAAACAGACTGTCTTTTATATTTTCCATTTGTAACACATCTTTTAATAAATAGCCATTGCGAATATTTTCAAGGATTATTCGCTTTTCTTTGTCGTTGGAAGCCAGGATAACCTGAGGGTAGGAACCATAAACCAATAATTGGGGAAGTTTTTGAAGTGCATCCATATAATTAGGCGATATTTCATTTAACGAAAAAGGATACAACATAAAAAACCGTGAACGCCCCGTTAATGGTTCACCGATTTTACTTCTTAAATCCAATGAAGCAGAGCCGGTTATAAAAACAGAGATGTCAGGATTTGTGTCAACAAGCAACTTAATGCTTTTCCCGATATTGGGAACGTTTTGTGCCTCATCAATAAATAAAATATCATATCCGGATACAAGATTCGTTAGTGTTTCCTGGCGCAATGAAGAGAGTGTACTTGCCACATCATAATCTTCTCCGTTGAGTACCAGTGTTTTTTTATTCGTTACAGATTCAACAATGGAGTTCATTATGGTGGTTTTACCGGTACGCCTCGCTCCAAATAAAGCGGTTACATGACCTCGTTTAAGATCATTGAACAATTGACCGGTAATGTATCTCTTAATCATAATTCATACCTTTCGCTCCACAAATTTACATAAATATATGTACCATGGTACATATATTTATATTTTATAAAAAGAAATGAGAGAAATCACCGGTTGTTTTTGATCACCAACGTGAACAAATCAACGAAATTTTGGCATCTTATACTGGAATAAAAAGATTGACCCGGTTACTCAATGTTTTCCTGCCACTTTTCTATTTCTTCTACCTGAACGGCCGGAATATCCAGTTTGTTTTTCTTGCGGTATCCGTTCAGTTTTTGCTGGACGGCTGTAGCTTTGGCCCCTTTCAGTTGGGCAGGGGTGGCAAACCCGGCAGCCATCACGTGTTCGGCCCATTGTTCCGGCACACCGAGGGCGACAAAATCCTGTGGGATGATTACTTTTTTCTGCTTTTCGGGACGCATCTGCGGGAAGAAGATCACTTCCTGGATGGAGGGCTGGTTGGTCATGAACATCACCAGCCGGTCAATACCGATACCCATTCCCGAGGTTGGAGGCATGCCGTATTCAAGGGCACGCACAAAATCCATGTCTATCCACATGGCTTCATCATCGCCTTTTTCAGCCAGCCGTACCTGTTCCTTGAACCGTTCGAGCTGATCAATGGGGTCGTTTAACTCGGTGTAGGCATTGGCCAGTTCCTTGCCGTTGACCATCAGCTCAAAACGCTCGGTCAGTTCAGGATTTTTGCGGTGGCGCTTGCACAAAGGCGACATTTCCACCGGATAGTCCATGATGAATGTGGGCTGGATAAAATGCGGTTCACATTTTTCCCCGAAGATCTCATCAATCAGTTTCCCTTTGCCCATGGACGGGTCGGTTTCCATGTTCAGCTTTTTGCAGGTTTCGCGCAATTCGTCTTCGTTCATGCGGCTCACATCATAACCTGTGTATTCTTTGATGGCATCCAGGATGGTGATCCGCCGGAAAGGGACTTTAAAATCCACCACATTTTCACCAATCTGCACTTTTGTGGTTCCGTGGACATCCAGCGCTATTTTCTCTACCATCTTTTCGGTCAGCTCCATCATCCAGAAATAATCCTTGTAAGCCACATAAATTTCCATCTGGTTGAATTCGGGATTGTGGTAGCGGTCCATCCCTTCGTTGCGGAAGTCTTTAGCAAACTCAAATACGCCTTCATAACCACCCACGATAAGTCGTTTCAGGTACAGTTCGTCAGCAATGCGCAGGTAAAGCGGCATATCCAGGGCATTGTGGTGGGTAACAAAGGGTTTGGCTGCTGCCCCTCCCGGAATGGGTTGCAGTACCGGTGTTTCCACTTCAAGGTAATCTTTTTCATTCAGGAACAAACGCATCGAGCGAATGATCTGCGCTCTTTTGATGAAGGTGTCTTTCACATGGTCGTTAACGATGAGGTCAACATACCGCTGCCGGAAACGCTGGTCAGGGTCGGTGAAGGCATCATAAACTTTTCCGTCTTTTTCCTTGACAATGGGCAGGGGCCTGAGCGATTTGGAGAGGACTTTAAATTCCGTAACATGGATGGTGATCTCTCCCATTTTGGTAACAAAAACGTATCCCTTTACCCCGATAAAATCGCCGATGTCCAGCAAGTGTTTGAAAACGGTGTTGTACATGGTTTTGTCTTCGCCGGGGCATATGTCATCCCGCTTGAAGTACAACTGCATCCTGCCTGTGTGGTCTTTCAGTTCGGCGAACGAGGCAGCGCCCATAATTCTGCGGCTCATAATTCTGCCGGCCAGGCTTACCTCCTGAAAAAGATTGCCGTCTTCCGGAAATTGTTCCAGGATTTCTTTTGCCGTTGCGTTGACTTCATATTCCTCGGGAGGATAAGGGTTGATTCCCAGTTTTTTCAATTCGGTTAGTGCCTGCCGCCTGATCTGTTCCTGTTCGCTCAAATGGATACTCATAGGTCAAAAAAATTTTTGCAAAGATATTGAAAACGGGCAATTTTGTACCGGCGACTTCAGTCGCCGAGATACCTGAATTGAAATATACCTGGCTTGGCGACTGAAGTCGCCGGAATAGTAAAAAAAAGGCTGTCCTTTTCCGGGCAGCCTTTTTAGTTTTTAAGGATTTAATCTTATTTGTTCAGGAATACTTTTCGTGTGATCGTTTGGTTTTCACCATTGATCATGACAAAGTAAATCCCATTTGGTTGGGTTGAAAGGTTAACACGGACTGAATAATCACCCTTGATGTTCAACCCGGTTTGTTTGTAAATTTCTTTCCCTAATACATTGACTACTTTAAGCTCGGCATTGTTGAACTCATCGGCACTGATGTTGATGTTGAGGATACCGGTAGTGGGATTGGGGAACAATTCGAGGCCTACGGCCTGGTTTTCACCAATGCCTGTACAATTATCTACCGTAATGGTATAATCAGCCGAATTTTCACAACCGTCCGTATCTGTATATGTATAAGTCACCAGATGTTCCCCCACTCCGGCTGCCGTTGGATGAAAATATTCACCGTCAGAAACAAAATCCCCCGAATATTCACCACCATCAGGTTGTCCTTCTGTTAAGGTGTATGGATCGTCACCCTTATTACATAAAGCGGGAACATCATTCCAGTAAACAGTTGGAATGGCGTTTACATGGATGTAATTCTCCATTAAGAGGGTATCAATATCAGTCCCGTCGGAAACAATTAATTGAACATCAAAATCACCTTCATTCAAATAAGTAACGACAGGATTTTCATCCAGTGAAGTTTCCGGGATGCCCCCTTCAAAATACCAGTTCCATGAAATGGGGTCGCCGCCTGAGCAATTATCGTAGAAATGCGCAACAGCAGGTGCGCCGCAGAAGGTGGTATCATCGCAATAGAAACCGGCCTGGAAGCCACCACCACCACCACCAAGATCGGTCAACATGACTTTAGCGGCGTGTTGGTTGTACTTGTTCCCGTCGTCCTGAATAAAAGCAACCAATTCACACTCGTTGATATCCCAGGAGTTATCGAAAGTAAAACTCAATTCAACATTTTGTGTATCACCGCTGGTGAAATCAACTGTCGTACCATTGGCATCGGGGACCATAAGCCGGTTGACGAAATTCAATTCGGTCATTCCCTGCCAGTTGTATTGAATGTTTGATTCGGTGAGGGCCAAACGCACTTTGAGTGTTCCTCCCGAATAATCGGCCACTTTGGTTACGGTTACCGTAACGTTATAATTATCGCCGCTATTACTCCCCGAAATTGAAATATCAAAATCAGTTTGGATAGCCATTCTTGAAGTTACCTTGGCAATGTACTGGGGATACATAGTCTGGGTATGGCTTCCGCCGACAACTTCACCCCATTTACCGTCAAAATTGGCTGTGGGAAAGCCATTAATAGAATAATAACTGTTCCGTGCGTTGGAGTACTGGTTGGCAAAAGCATCTCCATTGTGGTTTTCAATAATACCGACCGGGTCGCCGTTATCGTGTAAATCATCGGCTCCCATGGCTGCTCCCGGACAATATTGACACCATGTCCCGGTTCCAATCTCAACCAATACCAACTGTCTGTCAACCTGTGCAAACATGCTGAAGAAGGTAAAGGTTGCTGCGATTGTAAAAATTAACTTTTTCATAAGCATTGAATTTAATTTTTAAGGTTCTGTGTTTAAGTTACAAAGATAATATTTGAATGATTATTTAACAATTATTTTGCGGCTGCCCAAGCTGTTTTTACCCCTTAAAAATAACTGATAAATCCCGGATGCCTGATGACCCATTTCGATTTTCATTTTCATGTTGCCACTGATTTTTACCTGTTCATTCCGGTAAACTTCTGACCCGACCTCATTAAATATCAGGATATCTGCCACATCATCTTTAACGGCATGCAGGTCTAAATAGAATTCACCGGTATTCGGGTTGGGATAAACTGTCATTGAAACGTTGTTGACCATTTCATCAATTCCCGTGCAGTTGAGAACACCGATGATGACTGTATCTGAATTTATACATCCGTTTTTACCATAAACCGTGACGTTAATTTCGCGGTCACCATAACCGGCAAACATTGTCGTGGAATCAACAATAATGGATTGCGTGGTATCACCGGTTGACCAAAGGTATTTAGTGCCCTGATCTCCTGCATAGAGTGTTTTCGAACCGTTTCCGCAAAGCGTTGTATCAGCGCCAAGGTTAACTTCAGGTAAAGGCCTGAGTTCAATAAAGACGGAATCGGTGGCAACGGTTGTTGTACTGTCACTTGACATTTCAACAATATACCAGGCTGATTCTCCCGGAATAATATCCGGGTTCTGTACATCGGTAACAAACCCCTCCGGGTTGGAATGCCAGTTAAAAACAGGGTTATAATATTTCCCGAAAGGCGTAGCAGTTAATTGTGTGCTTTCACCGGCACAAATAGCTACAGTATCATTTATAGTTATTGCTGTTGCACCGGCATCAACGGCTGTTGTTGTTACTTCCAATGTGAGATCCACATTTACCTCATCCAGATTGGGATCATTGGAATAAAATGTGGCTGTTGCTGTATAGAATCCCGGTTCCAGTCCCGTGGCATCAAAGTTAACGGCAACCTGGGCAGTATCACCGGGTTGTATGGTATCCACAATGGGGTCAATGCCCATCCAGCTAACCACATTCACCGAATAGTCTTCAACTTCTCCCCATGTACTGTAACCGCAAGGTGTAAGATCTCCCGTGTACCGGATTCGGATACGCATACGTGTCGTTCCTGTTTTGGATCCAAACGGCGGTGTAATTGTAGCGGTGTAAGGCCCTTCCCCGGGACTACCTTCAAAAGCGATCATGCCATCGTCAAACTCGTCATTCTGGTTCCAGTCAATCCATACCCCGCATTGGTCGGCGTCAAACGGGTTGCCATTAACAACGGTGATCGAATACATTTTTCCCAACTCCATATTGGTTGAAATATCGGTATAATCAGCATAATTATTAGCTCCCGTAATGTTATCTATATCACCAACCGTAACTTGTTTGATATACTCGGCCCCTCCGCCTCCGGCATTGCAATAACCCGGTTCTTCACGATTGGTTTTGTTAATAAATGCTGAAATAACATAGTGCAAATCCAATTGCCCTGTATTCACCACGGTAATGTATTTTGTGGAAGCAGAGTCAACGGTAAGGTGTTCATAAATACTTTCGGGCGTCACGCTGATGTGTGCGTCTCCCCACTGTAAGTCTGTATTGACAGATCCAGATTCCATATCCTCGGTGTAAAATGCAGTTACCGTATAGGTATAGTATCCATAATCAGGCAGATTATCAATATAGGTTGTATCTGTTGTAGTCCCTATCAGTTCATCATCCCTGTAAATATTAAAATTAAGGAATCCTTCCATTTCTTCATAAGACCAAATCAGGTTTGCCTCCCCTGTTTCAAATGTTACATCCCCCGAAAGATCATAAGGACGGTTCAGGGGGTTGGTTTCATAAGGTGAGGTAAAAGCCATGGCATGGCCAAGCCGGTTGTCGGTCCAGACCGGGTACACCCAGCCGTCTGAAGCCGAAATGCCAATATAATCTCCAAAATAGCTGCCGGCCAGCCCGGGGATGGGTGAAGGTGTAAATGCAACATCACTTACCTGAAAGTCTTCCCAGGTTTCGCCGCCATCTTGCGAATTGGAACAAAAGACCTCACACTGTGTGCTTCCCACATTACGGTCATCGTAAAACACAAGGCTGATAATACCATTATAAGCATCAACACATATCCAGGGAAAATAGTGTTCTTTCCTTTCTCCTGCAGGATCCTGGTTTACACGTATGGGTTCCGACCAGGTGGCACCGTTATCGGAAGATTTGATCATGTAAACGTCAATATCATTTCCGGTGTTCACCCCGGGGACACCAATATTGGCCCAGGTTACGTAGATGGTTCCGCTATAACTTCCCGAGCTGCAATCAACCGCCGCTGACGGAAAAGAGTTAACCCTCATATTTTTTGAGGTCTCGCTTGCCCTGATACCGCGGATATTTTCGATGATTCGTTTTGCCGGTTCCCAGGTAATCCCGCCATCGTAAGATGTAGCCATTCCCATAGCCGTTTCATCGCTTCCGCCTGAAGGCCAGCTATCGTAAATAGCCCAGACAGCATATATCTCGCCACTGGGGCCGGTACTTATTTTTACCCCCTGGTTGTGGCTGCCTGCATTGACCGCAGCACTGATGATGACATAATCCGACCAGGTGTCCCCGTCGTCAGTAGAATAGGAAAAGGCAATTTCATTGTTATCAGGATCATCAGGTTGGCCAAAATAGGACCAGGCTACATATAAATTGCCTTCATACGGACTGTCGGGACTGTTGTCAATCCATAGGTGGTTTTTATCAGCAAAATAATTCGGATTGGGGGTTATTGTTTTAACAACCCAATTTTCTCCCTGGTCGTCAGAATAGGATATGCCCTGCCCCCCATCATTATCAATATAATTAACATACCATCTTCCGTTTAAACCGATGGCCGTTGCGGGGTCGCCCGAGTTGCTTCCGCCAACCCCCTGAATTTCGCCTTCCCAGGTTTCACCGTAATCAAAAGTATAAAGGTCGTTGGCGCCATAAAGGACCCCCACCGGATTTTGCGTTGAGTTGTTTGAATTTAATACGGTTGCTTTGGTTGAAGGATCCACAAAAACGGAATTCTCACTTTGTGTGGAGTTAATTTCGGTAACAGGTACATCGGGTGAGTCATCCGTCAATACGCCGAAAGCTTTGATTTTACTGCCGGTGTAAACCGCCGGTTTTGATTTTATATCAGGGTTAAAAGGAATATAGCCGGCTTCGGCCATTTTTACCCAATAGCTAATATTATCAATTCGCGTATTAACCTTACTTCTTTTTTCATGTTGTGACGCGGAATTGTTGCTCACTGCCCAGTTCAGGCTAAAAGCAAAAATTACCAACAGAATAATTGTAATCGGGTGTGTAATTTTTTTCATATAAAATTAATCTTGCGGTTACTTTAGAAAAACTACAGCGCAAAATAAGAATAATAACCATGCAGACAAGGTGAATTTTTAAAAGGTTGCTTGTTTTTAACAAAAAAGGGCGCAAAAAAGCGCCCTTTTATTAAATCAAAAATAACGGATTAAAATATTATCTGTTTATGATAATTTTACGGTTTGTCACAAAATTATTCCCTACAATAAATATGGAATAAATACCGTCAGCCATTTGGGACAGATCAACCTGCCGGGTATATGTTCCGTTGATTTTAATGTTATCAGCTTTAAAGACAACCCTGCCCGATATGGACACGATTTTTAAACTAATGGTTTGTCCGGCAGGGCTCTCAATCTCAAGGCTAAACACCCCTTTATTCGGATTGGGGAAAATTACAATACCAATATTGGCACTGTTTTCGCCAATGGACGAACAATCTTTGATATCAACTGATACGGCGCCATCGTTTTGGCAACCGTCGCCATTGGTAACCTGACATGAAAACTCCTGTGGCCCGATAGAATAATCTTCACCGAGAACAGTGATTGTCTTTGTAGTCTCTCCGGTTGACCACAGGTATTCCGAGCCCGGGTTACCGGCATCCAGCATAATTTCACCATTGTGGCATATAACCGTATCCGGCCCCAGGTCAACTTCCGGCAAGGCGGCAAAATTGATCATGATGGTATCTGATGCCGAGCAGTTGGTCGGGTTGGTAACGGTTACCCAAAATTCGTTAGTGCCTGTCCCGGTAGCGGTGATTGTTTGGGTAGTTTCCCCGGTTGACCACAGGTATTCCGAGCCCGGGTTGCCGGCATCCAGTTCGTATTCATTTATTCCGCACAAGGTCTGGTCGTCACCCAGGTCAACTACGGGCAGCGGGTTAACCGTTACCATAACCGTATCGGTCAAGGTAATCAAACCATCATTTACTGAAACAATATATATAGTACTTGTATCGGGTGCTGCCATGGGGCTTTGTTCATCGGATGAAAATCCTTCGGGAACCGAGACCCAGTTATAAGTAAAAGATCCTGACCCGCCGGTTGGGATAACATTCAACTGTGTTTCTCCACCCTGGCATAATGTATCGGGCGAAACCGATGCGGTAATCTGGAGGTCGGTAACCTTCAAGGTAAAATAAACATTATAAAAAGGGTTCTCCAGATCGTTGGTAACAAATTTGGCTGTTTCGTCGTACGTCCCGGTAATCATATCAGTGGCATCAAATTTAATATTCACCACAAGGGAATCACCCGGGGCAACGGTACCATTGTCCGGATCAAGGGTTAACCAGTCAGCCAGTGAAAGGGTATAATCTTCCACTTCACCGTATTGTCCGTCACCAACAGCAGAAAGCAGTTCGCCCGGCCCTGCCAGCCTGATGCGCATGCGCGTTGATCCCTGTTTGCTCCCTTTTGGCGGGGCAATGTTACCTGTGAACAATGTACCGGTTTCATCGGGTTGCAACAGGACGGCGGGTTCATCAAACAGCCCGTTTTGGTCATAATCAATCCATACTGCACATTGGTCACCCGGATAAGGCCGTTTTACTTCCACCTGAATAGGATATGAATTCCCTGTCTTTAATGAAGCATACATAGAAGTAAAGTCACGGTAGTTATCATTCCCGGAGGTATTATATAATCCGGCAAGTTTTACACTGTGAATAAATTCATCGCCGCCGCCTTTTGCTTCTTCATAAGTTGCAGTATTCCGGTTGAAGAAAAACGGTGACAATGAAAAATCCAGGTCGAGTTCCCCCGTATTTTTTATGGTCATCGTTTGAAATGCACTGTCATCAACATAAACAACCGCCATTAATGTATCGGGATTTATCCGGATGCCTGAAGAACCGTACTGTGTTTCTACTGTAGCCGGTGACGATTCGTTTGTGCCGCCATAATAAGCCGTTACCGAATAGGTGTAGTAATCATACAAATCCAACTGGTCGGTATAATAGGTTGTATCGGAATCACCGATATATTCATCATTCCGGTAAATTTTGAAATGCTGGAATCCGGTTGCGTTATCAAAGTCAAAATCCCAGTTCAAAGTACACAATCCTGTTTCCTGATCAACATTGGCCAGAAGAGTAGTCGGCGACAGGATGTTAATGGTTTGAAAAGCTGAAACATAGGTTTTGGCAGAACCTGTACGGTTGTCTGTCCAGCAGGGATACACGGTTCCGTTCATTGCCGTAATGCTGATATAATCTCCAAAATAACCCGATGCAAGGCCCGGGATCGGCGAAGGGGTAAAAGTAACATCGCTCACCTGGAAATCTTCCCAATTATCGCCGGCATCGCTTGACAGGGCTACCCATGTCTGAGCCTCTTGTGGCTGAATGTCGCGGTTTGTATAAAAAACCACACTGAGCATGCCGTTGGAAGGGTCACAGGTTATCCATCCGAAATAATTGGCATCCCCAATGCCTTCCTCATCCTGGTTAACACGAACAGGGTCAGACCATGTTGTACCCCCGTCTTCCGACCGGATCATATAAACGCTTCTGTCGCTTCCCGTATTTACACCGGGTTCGCCGACATTTGTCCAGGTTACATAAATATTTCCGCTTTTATTCCCGTCGCCGTTATCAACAGCCATTACCGGAAAAGAATTGACCCTCATGTTTTCAGGGACTCCCGAGCCTCTTATGCCACGTATATTGTCAATAATGGTATAAGCGGTTTCCCATGTTTCGCCGCCATCGGTGGATTTTGCAAAGCCAATGGCATCTTCGTCGCCACCGCCATAAGTTACGGCCCAAACGGCATAAACTTCCCCGTTAGGCCCGGTGCTAAGGTTTACCCCCTGGTGGAAACCGCCGGTACCACTACTAATGTCCGTAATGGCCGACCATGTTTCACCGTTATCGGTAGAGCGGGAAAGCACAATGTCTCCCGGACAGGAACTACAAAAAGGCGTCCAGGCAACGTAAAGATAGTTTTCATAAGGGCTGCCCGCTTTGTTGTCAATCCACATGTGGTTTTTGTCTGCCAATTGTCCGGGATTAGGGGCAACCGTCTTTTTTGTCCATGAGGTTCCCTGGTCATCGGAATAGGAAATACCCTGACCCCCACTATTAGAAATATAATTGACATACCAGCGGCCATCGGTACCGATAGCCGTAGCCGGATCACCGCTGTTGTTTCCCCCGGCACCCTGCACTTCTCCCTGGAAAGTTTCCCCGGAATCAAAAGTATAAAGGTCGTCAGCACCGTAAAATCCGGGAGGGCCCGAATTATTGGAATTCAAGGCCGTAGCATTGTCGTTTGGGTCAACAAAAATTGAATTCTCACTTTGCTGGGCGCTTTCAGTGGTTACCGGAACGTCGGGTGAGTCATCATTGGCTACCATGGGTGAATTAATCTTGCTGCCGTTGTAAATGGCTTTGGCTACTTTAACATCAGGGTTAAGTTCCGCCAGGCCAAGTTTGGCCATTTTAATCCAATAACCGGTATTGTCAATGCGATAATCCACCATCGCCCGGCGCTGTCGTTCGGCAGGTGTGGAATCGCTGATGGCCCGGTTTATGCTAAATGCAACAAGGCCAAAGGCTACAATAAAAATAATAAGTGTAGATTTCTTCATAATGATAAAATGTAATATTGTTGATTTAAAAAAAGATTTTTACCCGAATAAATAAAAGGAGCCACAAAAATAGAATTAATATGGATTTATCGCAAAAGCCAAATCAATTTTAACATTCACGGATTAAGACAACCATTAAAGATAAAAGTTGCTTGTTATTGATATTCTTTAATTTGCGCTTCGTTTTTAAGCACCCTCAGCCCGTTCATGGCCAGGGCTTTCATTTCATCTTCGCCGGGATAAACATGTACCGGGGCCAGCCGGTGGCAATAAGAAATGATTTCATTGGTAAAATATTTATCGTGGGCAATGCCACCCGTGATCAATATACCGTCCACCTGAAAACTCAACACGGCAGCCATAGCCCCTATTTCTTTCGCAACCTGGTACGCCATGCCATCATAAATTTTTCTGGCAAACTCATCACCGGAAGCCATCCGTTTTTCAACATCCAAAGCGCTGTTTGTATCAAGGTAAGCCATCAACCCCCCTTCACCTTTGATCATTTTCAACACCTCATTCAATGAATACTCCCCGCTGAAACATAGCCTGACCAGGTCGCCAACCGGTAGTGTTCCGCTCCGTTCGGGGGAATAAGGGCCGTCGCCGTCAAGTCCCTGGTTTACGTCAACAACCCTGCCTTTTTTATGAGCCCCAACGGTTATCCCTCCCCCCAGATGGACAACAATAAGATTGAGGTCTTCATATCGTCTGAGAATTTGTTTTGCATGCTGCCTGGCAATGGCTTTTTGGTTTAAGGCATGAAAAACAGAACGCCGGGGCAGTTTTGGATGGCCTGACAGCCGGGCAAGATCGTTCAGTTCATCAACAACAACAGGGTTGGCAATGTAAGCCCTTGCATCGGGCAATGACCGGGCAATATCGTAAGCGATCAGTCCGCCGAGATTGCTGGCATGTTCACCGTAAGCACACGATTTCAGGTCACTGATCATTTTTTCGTTTACAGCATAAACACCCGATTCAACAGGTTTTAATAATCCGCCGCGACCCATCACAATCCGGATGGCATTCAGGTTTATTTCATCTTCATTAAGTTGTTTGATGATGAGGCTTTCCCGGAAAGAAATCTGACCGGTAATTTTCCGGAACCCTTCCAGTTCTTCTTTGGTATGTCTGATGGTTTGAATAAATACAGGACTGGTGCCTTCAAACAGGGCAAACTTTGTGCTTGTTGAACCCGGGTTTATGACCAGTATCTGATTATTTTCCATCTCAAAATATTATTCTGAAATTTAATTAATTGCAGCTGCCAGGGCAATCGAGAGGAATTTGCTTCTTTCGGCATCACCTCTTGACGTGAGTACAATGGGTGCCGTAGCACCCATGATTACCGCTGCCGAAGTAGCACCGCCAAGGAAATTCAATGATTTGTACAGAATATTGGCCCCGTCAATATTGGGGGCCAGAATAATATCCACGTCCCCGGCAACCTCACTGGTAATATTTTTTATTTCGGAAGCCCGTTTTGATACGGCACCATCAATAGCGAGTGGGCCATCAATGATGCAACCTGTAATCTGCTTCCGGTAATTCATCATCGAAATGGTGGCCGCGTGCATGGTAGCTTCCATTTTCGGGTTGATGGTTTCCACCGAACCGACAATGGCAACTTTTGGATTGGGATTGCCCAGTTTGTGAAACACTTCAATGGCGTTTTTTATTATACTGATTTTCTCAAGGAGGTCAGGATTTACGTTCATTGCAGCATCGGTAACACCCAGCAATTTGTGGTAATACAATGTCTCAAACAGGGCAACATGGCTGAGCAGGGCCCCTTTTCGCAGGCCATGTTCTTTATCCAGTACCGCTTTGAGCAGAATGCCGGTACTGACAAGGCCTTTCATCAATATTTCAGCTTTCCCCTCTTTAATCAGCCTGACGGCCTCAACAGAAGCATCATGTTTGTCAGGAATGTTTATTATTTCTATACCCGAAAGGTCAAAACCGATATTCCCGGCGATTTCCCGTATTTTCGTTTCATTACCCACCAGTACCGGTTCAGTGATTCCCTCTTGTGCCGCATTTTGTATCGCTTCCATTACATCAGGATCAGCAGCAGCAGCAACAGCTATACGCCGTGTGGTTTTGCCTTTGGCAATTTTAACCAGGTCATTCAGTTTTTTAATCATACAACTGGAGTATAAAATTATTTTTTATTGATTCTAACTGTTGATAATCAGCAATCCGAATAAAATTTAACTGATTTTCAAGCTGTGTCAAAAGTACAATTTATGTTGGTTGGGGCCTATTCTTTTTGTTAATTATTTCACAAATGATTGGGGTTTATTTTTGCAATAATTGTTACGTGTGATATAATATTATGATTAAGAAAAAGATTTTGTTTGTCTGCCTGGGCAACATCTGCCGCTCACCCAGTGCCGAAGCGGTTTTCAGGGGGCTTGTGGAAAAAAAGGGGGAAGGACATCATTTTGTAATTGACTCTGCCGGCACTTCCGACTGGCACCGCGGTGAACCGGCCGATAAACGGATGCAAAAACATGCGGTGAAAAGGGGTTACAATCTTACCTCCATAAGCCGTCCTTTCGAAACCGGGGACTTTGACAAATTCGATTGGATTGTGGCCATGGACCATGAAAACCTGGATGAACTGAAAAGAAAGGCCGGAAACAAATCAGACAGTAAAAAACTTTTTTTAATGACCGGTTTTTCCAAAAAGTACAATTACGATAATGTCCCCGATCCCTATTTCGGTGGTGATGAAGGATTTGAATTGGTACTTGACCTGCTGGAAGATGCCGGCGAAGGGTTGTACCATTTTGTGAATTCGGGTTAAACCAAATTCACGTTAAAATAGGATTTCCCCCATCCCTCTTTTTTTCAAAACCTGAATTTGGGGGTTGCAAAATTTCATTGAACAACCTTCCGCTCATACACCACAAAATCATAATCAAACGGATTCCTTTTGTCTTTTTTATTCCGTATGCAGGAAACTTCTTCCCATACTTTTTTATCAGGATCCGGATAAAACGTATCCCCTTCCACTTCGGTATGAATTCTTGTAAGGTAAATCCTGTCAGTAAAAGGCATGGCCATTTTGTAGATTTCACCTCCACCGACAATAAACAGTTCGGTTTCCCCGGCTTTCCGCACCAGATCAATGGCTTTTTCCATATTGTGCAAAACAATGCCGTCAGGAATTTTGTAATCTTGATTACGTGTAAGTACAATGTTTATCCGTCCCGGCAGGACTTTGCCTTCGGCTTCATAATTCCTCCGGCCCATTATGATATGATGCCCGTAAGTTTTCTTTTTAAACCATGCCATATCCGAAGGCATGTCCCAGGGCAGGCCATTGTTTACCCCGATGACATGATTGAGCGAAACGGCAACGATTTGTGAGATGATCATTTTTATAAAAGTCGCAAAAAATAAAAAGGTTTAGTAACTTTGTAAATAATAACCATTTTCCAAAATTATGAAAAAGCTGATTATTCTTTTATTATTTCTTCCCGTAGGGCTTCTTTCCCAAAACTGGCAACTGATAAACCCAAACAATGTTTGTTTCTACAAAACAAACGGGAGTGAACTGATCAATAATACCGTTATGGTGGATTCGGTAATTTACGGCAATAATGATACGGTTTTATTTTTAAATACTGTCATTACGCCTTGCGATACCTGCAAGGATTATTCAATTCCTTGTGATAATCCGTATCCTCATAGCAATGATCCCAAATATCAATTAATTCAACCCAATTTTCTGCAAAAAAAAGTTCAGATTCTGCCCGGCGGAAAATGGTATTTTCAGGATACGGCATACTTTGTAATACTTCCTTTTGCCCGCTTGTCCGATATCTGGTTATTCGACACGGCAAACAACATCTCGGCAGAAATAACAGAAAAAACCTACGCTAAAGTTTTTCCTGCGGTTTTTGATTCCGTTAAAACCATTACCCTATCAAATAACCGGGAGATTCGCCTATCGAAAAACTTCGGCATTATCGAATTTCCTGATCTGTTTGGTGACAATGCTCCTGCTATTCTTGCCGGAGTTGAAGGCGATACCGTTGCCGGGGCATCCTTATACAAATTCAAAGATTATTTCAATTTCAATATCGGAGACGTTTTTCAGTATTATCGTGAACACTGGTGGGTTGACTGGAACGATGTTAATTTCAAGGAATCTTTCATTAAATATAAAATCATATCCAAAAAAATATCTGGCGATACGCTAAAATACGGGATAAGCGGTATAATCAAGGAAGATGACTACCCAGGTTATCGTTATGAAGATACATTGGTATTTATTGATTCGGCAAATCATATTACAAATCAATATTTAAATACACTGTTTGATTACACCGTGGATTGCAGATGGTGTATTTCGAGAGGTGATACATATAAGACCAAATTGCTTTATTCCAACGTTGGATTTACGCTTTTGGACACCACTTCACTTGTGAATTTTCTTCCCGGTCAAAATCCTCTAATAGCCAATTTGTTTTTTCCGTGTGACGAATATCCGGGCTTTCTCGGTTCGCCTGATGAAAATAACCAAAGAACCTACACCCTTGGATTTGGTTTGTCGGTTTTCCGTGTAGAAGGGTTTGAATGGGCGACAGACAGTTTGATCATTGGCTACGTAAGAAACGGTGACACTGTGGGTACCGTTTATGATGATGATGTTCTCCTGTTTCAGGAATTGTTTCCCGAAGAAAAGAATACCCGGGTAAACACCTATCCGAACCCCGCCAAATCAGTATTGAATATTTATGTCAAAGGGAACATGAAGAATCAACCTTTTGAGGTCATTTTGCTGAATTTACAGGGACAGGTTGTATTTCAAAAGAAATTCATGCACAACCGACGGTTGTTCAAAATCAACACTTTGTCTTTTCAAAACGGGTTTTATCTGATGGAAATAAAGTTTCCTGATCATATCGAAACGCACAAAGTTGTCATTCAACATCCCTAAAACAATAATTATTCCAGATAACAACCGGACATTTATTGATAAATCCGGAATATAATTTTTACTTACGGAATATCATAAAGACTAATATTTTGCAATTGAAATGCAAAATATGTGTCTTAATTAATATATTTGCAGTATGATTCAACGATTGGGACAACGAAAGGTTGAAAGTTTACTGAAAGGATTTCCTTGTGTGGCAATTATTGGGCCGCGGCAGGTTGGGAAAACCAGTTTGGCAAAACAAATCCGAAAACATTATCCGGATTCCATGTATCTTGATTTGGAATTGCAGCGTGATTATTTAAAATTAGAAGATGCCGAAACATATCTGGCTCAATTTGAAGGCCGCTTAATAATTATTGATGAAATTCAAAGGAGGAAAGAGTTATTTCCCGTATTACGTGCTTTGATTGATACAAACAGGAGACCCGGCAGGTTTCTCTTACTCGGATCAGCCTCTCCCGATTTAATACGTGATAGTTCTGAATCATTGGCCGGGAGAATTGCATATTATGAGCTTTCAACCTTTTTAATCAAAGAAGTGCGTCCTAAATACAAATTGGATGACTTGTGGTTTCGGGGTGGGTTTCCATATCCTTTTTTAAAAAAGGGGATTTGGTTTGACTGGATGAATAACTTTATCAATACCTATTTTGAGAGGGACCTGCCAAATCTTGGTTTCCCGGCGGATAGTAACACCGGCAAAAAGTTGTGGTATATGTTAGCCCATTTACACGGGAATTTAATTAAGTATTCAGAACTCGCTAAAAGTTTGGAATTAAGTGTAAATACCATTAAGAAGTATATCTTCTTTTTGGAAAATGCTTTTCTGATACGAACCATACAACCTTTTCATTCAAACCTGAAAAAACGATTGGTTAAAGCTCCGAAGGTTTACATAAAGGATTCCGGTATTCTGCATTTCCTCCTCGGAATAGAAACACCGGAACAATTATTGGGGAATCCCAAAATGGGAGCTTCCTGGGAGGGTTTTGCTATTGAACAACTGATCCCGTTAATACCGGTGAACCGAGAAATATTTTTCTACCGGACACATGACGGAGCTGAACTGGATATGGTAATTAGCAAAGGCGGAAAGCCAGATATCGGGATAGAAATAAAGTTTGGTTCCGATGTGCGTTTATCAAGAGGTAATACTTTGGCAATTGAAACATTGAATACCAGGAAAAATTTTGTTCTGGTTAAAAATGAAGAGGAATATCTTTTGAAAAACGGTATCCGTGTTTGCGGGTTACTGACTTTTATTCAAAAATATCTACCGGAGCTTTAACCGCTACTGTTGCACCAGATTAGGAACGCTTTTATCAGCAGGTACAACTTTATAGACTTTATCTCCCCGGCGAACCAGACCGCTTACGGGAATTGAACAAACCTCGTCTTTCACGGCTTTCTCCACAGGGTCGTATTCCAGCCGGATTTCTTTCACGGTGCCTTCAAACACGCCGGTTGTTGGCCCGATGATCTTGATCTCTTCATTGATGGCCAGGTCGTGGGTTTCTATTTTCAGTTCGGCTATGCCTATTTTGTTGAAATAATTGGTCACTTTGCCAATGTATATTTTTCGCCGGGTGGCCTGATTGCCGTAGCTTTCGGTCCATTCACCCAGCTTCCTCCCCAGGTAATAGCCGTCCCAGAACCCGCGGTTATAGACCGTTGCCAGTCGTTTGTTCCACTGGTCAATCCGTTCCTGCGTGTAATTGCCTTCGAACCAGGCATTCACCGCCTCACGGTAAACGGATGCCACGGTCTTCACATATTCTGGTGAGCGACCCCGGCCTTCCAACTTCATTACACGGACGCCGGCATCCAATATTTTATCGAGGAACGAAATGGTGTTCAGGTCTTTGGGTGACATGATGTATTCGCCGTCAATTTCCAGTTCCAGGTCCGATTCCTTGTCTTTCACAATGTATTTCCTGCGGCAGGGTTGCAGGCAGGCGCCCCGGTTGGCGGAGGAATTCAGGTTGTCCAGACTCAGGTAACATTTTCCCGAAACTGCCATGCAAAGCGCCCCGTGGGCAAAAATCTCAATCTGAACAGGATTTCCCGAGGGGCCTTTGATGTTTTGTTCCTTTATGGCACGGGTGATGGCTTTTACCTGTTTCAGTTGCAGCTCACGGGCCGTGACCATCACATCGGCAAACTGCGCGTAATATTTTACGGCTTCCATGTTGGTGATGTTGGTCTGCGTGGACACATGGACTTCCATCCTTGCCGAACGGGCATAAAGGATGACCGACATATCGGAAGCAATGATGGCACTGATACCGTTGGCTTTAGCCGCATCCACGATCTTTTTCATCTCCGTCAGTTCGTGGTCGTAAATTACCGTATTCAGCGCGATATAAGTCCTAATATTGTTTTCTTTACAGATACGGGAAATCTCCACAAGGTCATCCGGAGTGAAATTTTGTGAAGAGTTTGAGCGCATATTCAACTTACCGATGCCGAAATACACCGAACCGGCTCCACCCTGAATGGCCGCATGTAGCGAAGCATACGAACCCACCGGGGCCATGATCTCTATGTCTTTTGCAGTCATTTAGTCAATTTTGAGGGTGCAAAGATAAAGGGAATCGGACAATCTCCGGAAGAAGACTTTTTGACAAGCTTGTATTTAACGATATAATCAGTTTTTCAGGAACCTGGAAATGTAATACCGGTTATTTACTTTCACTTTGATCAAATACATCCCGGTTGTGAAACCTGAAATATCAATTTTTACTTTTTGCCGTCCACTGTTTACGACCGATGAAGTTAACAGTCTGCCGTTCAGGTCGTAAATCTGATAATGGGAAATCCTGTCGTTGGAATGAATTGCCGAAATAATGATCTGATCTCTGGCCGGGTTTGGAAATGTTGTAAACCGGGTACTTTGATCCGGTACCTTTTCAATACCCAAAGGAGTTGCGTATGCTGCCACGAAAGAGTTATTCCCGCACACCCAGCCAAGGTTGGCATCAAGAAAAGCCATATCATACAATGAAGTGGAATAATAATTCACATCCATATCCCACTTTTTGCCGCCGTTTTTCGTAAAAAAAACTTTGGTTGTTGATTTATACCATCCGGTACTGTCATCTGCAAAATAAAGCCGTGGGTTATAAACACCCGCTGACAGATGGGAAACGGCTTGCCAGCTATTGCCCCCGTCTTCCGTTCTGAAGATTTCACTTTCCTTTGTCGCTATATAACCAACCTGTTCATTAACAAAAAAGATGTCAAGGGGTTCATACACTTTGTCATTGTATTTTAAATCGTAAAAGGTATAACCGTTTCCGCCCGAGACTGTCCTGATCACTTTGCCGTCCTGGCTGATCAGCCATCCGAGGTCTTCATTGATAAAATACATTCCCGTTAAAAGCGGTTGGGTTGTCAGTGATTTATCCTGCCAAGTGTTTCCCCCGTCTTCAGTCCGGTAAACATATCCGTTTTCTCCACAAACATATCCGGTCATTTCATTAACAAATTGCATACGGGTATAATCAAGGTTATCCGGCAGTGCCGGCAAATCAAGTACCGACCAGTTTTCACCGCCATTTACCGTTTTTACAAGTTTATAATTTGAGTTGGATAAAATATATCCCACAGTATTGGACGGCAAACTCAGGTCCCTGAATTTAAACCCTGTGCCAACATCTTTAATATTCCACGTATAACCCCCGTCATCCGTGACCATTAAGGTGTTGGAAGAGGTCGTAACACCACTCAGGGCATCAAAAAAGCCGATATTGTTAAAAGGGGGATGGGGTGTGGTATCACTGATCTGTTCCCAGTTATATCCCCTGTTTGTTGTTTTGGCAACAAGCCCGCCGAAACCCGATGCATATCCTGCAGTATCATTGGCCGCATCAAACCCGGTGAAGACCATATTGTTTCCTATGTAATACTTTGTCCATGTTTCCCCTCCGTCCTGTGTAATTACATATTCATATCTACCGGTAACGATACCGTAATCATCATCATAAAAATAAATATTAACCGCTGTAAATCCATTGTTTTCATATTTCACGTCCCAGGAATACCCGCCATCAGTGGTTTTTATAATGTTGCCGTCATAGCCGCAGGCAAAACCTGTATCCTGATTTATAAAATAAACATCGTTCAGGCGGCTTACATTTTCCGGTGATGTGTCAACCCAGGTATTTCCCCCATCTTCTGTCACCATGATAGAACAACTGTCAAAGTTAAAATCCACACCTCCAACGGCACATCCATGCATAGCATTCGTAAAATAAACGCCAAAGAAATTTTTTTCGCTGTTTATGTCATTCGATATCTTAATCCAGTTTTCGCCGCCATCCGTTGTTTTTAATATTATTTTGTAATAACCGACTATCCAACCCGTATCCTCATCAACAAAAAAAACGTCTTCCAAATCTCCAAGAGCATAAGGTTTCGTTTGTTTCTCCCAATTCTGACCTGCATTGGATGTATGGTATATTTTGCTCCATCCAACAACCCATCCTTCGTTTTCATCAATAAAATAAACACTTTTAAAATTTTCATCCCAAGTTTGGTTTTTGTGCTGTGTTACCCAGGTGATCCCGCCATCCCCGGTGAACTGAATTGCGCCGCCTGTTCCTACAGCCCATCCTTTTTGTTCATTGACAAAACAAACATCATTCAGGTCTTGAATTTCAGGAGAAGGATAAATTGATATCCATGTGTTCTGGCTGATAACCGATAATGGAAACAGGATTGAAGCCATTACCATAAAAAACAATTGCTTTTTCATTATTTTAAATTTTGATGGTTTTCCTTTTATAGTTCGGAAATGATAATTGAATGAATCAAATATACGAAAAAACTAATAAATTATTCATAAGGAACTTATTCCTGCCGGATGGTTACGGTAAAATTTAACCCATAAATTTATGTAAATTTATGGAGCAAACGGAATAAATTATGATAAAAAGGTACATTACCGAACCAATTATCAACGACCTTAAAAAAGGTCATGTAACCGCCTTATTTGGAGCGAGACGGACTGAAAAAAACACTTTAATGAACTCGATTATTCAGTTATTGAATAATAAAAAAACACTGGTACTTAACGGCGAGGATTACGACGTGGCAAACACGCTTTCCTCCCTTCGCCGGGAAACATTAACCAATCTTGTATCGGGATATGATATTCTGTTTATTGATGAGGCGCAAAACATTCCCCATGTTGGGAAAAGCCTGAAACTGCTTGTGGATACAAATCCTGATATTTTTGTTTTCATGACCGGTTCCGCTTCTTTTGATTTACGAGGTAAAATCGGTGAACCCTTGACAGGACGTTCAAGGTTTTTTAGGCTTTATCCGTTTTCGTTAAGTGAGATATCATCAAATTATATGAATGCACTTCAGAAACTTCCCCGGCCATTGATATGGTTCCTGTCCTCAGGTTATTCTGGCTCCCAATAATAAAGAAAAGCGTATAATCCTTGAAAATATCCGCAACGGCTGTTTACTGAAAGATGTGTTACAAATAGAAAATATAAAGGATAGTTTGTTTGTAATGAATCTTCTTCGACTGATTGCTTTTCAGATTGGAAACGATTTGTTATTTAACGAATTAGCCCATAATCTGGAAACTACTGTAAAGACGGTACAACGTTATCTGGAGATATTGGAAAAAGCTTTTATTATATTTCATCTTCCGGGATTCAGTAAAAACCTGCGAAAAGAAATAAGTAAATCTCCCCGCTTTCAAACCGGCAGGAGAATCAGGAGAATATTGAGTAATTCCTGATTTCTGTTAATTTCACATTTCCCGAACCATCACTCTTTCCTTATCTTGAATTTTTATAAATTAGGATGCAGGCGAAAACAAAAATAAAATAAACTATAACTTGCACGGCATTGTTAAATATCCGGGGGAGAAACTGCAAGGGAAAGATGAAAAAGTCGAAAAACTATTTTTTAAGTTTTACTTTTGTAAAGAGTATCGTCCTCTTTACCAGTGTTCTTCTCTTTAATTTTCAAGCCATTGCACAGGTTTCGATGCCCGACAGCCTGGTTGCTTATTACACGACAGCACCCATACACCTTGACGGGAAACTGAATGAAGCGGCCTGGAAGAAAGCAACGCCCATTACCAATTTTACACAACGTGAACTCCATGAGGGCGATACGGCAACCCAGTCCACCAAAATAGCCGTATTATATGATGATAAAAATCTTTATATCGGGGCCTGGTGTTACGATTCCAAACCCGATAAACTCACGGCCAACCGGATGCAGCGTGACTTTAATTACAGAACTGACGATAACCTTAAAATTATTATTGATACTTACGGCGACAAACGTAACGGATATCTTTTTGTTACCAATCCCAACGGCGCCCGTGCCGATGCCATGATTTCGCGAAATGGCAATGCCATAAACACTGATTGGAATGGGGTGTGGAACGTAAAAGTACAAAGGACATCTTTTGGCTGGACTGCAGAATTTGAAATTCCGTTTTCCACTTTAAAATTCAGGAAAAATGCAAAACCCCGTTGGGGAATCAACTTTGAAAGGGATGTCCGCCGGATACGCGAACAGGATTTATGGCAGGGCTGGTCGCGTGATGCCACGCTTGAGCAGGTTTCAAGAGCGGGCACACTCGTGGGCTTGAAAAATATCAGCAAAACCTCTCTCCTCGAATTAAAACCTTATGTAATCGGCGGGATGGAAATGCCGTTAAACGAAAAAACAAAATTCACAGGAAATATCGGGGGCGATGTCAACTTTCTCGTTACGCCTACTTTGAAGCTGAACCTCACAGTGAATACGGACTTTGCCCAGGTGGAATCGGACAGGATGCAGGTAAACCTTACGCGGTTTTCGCTTTACTATCCCGAAAAGCGGGAATTTTTCCTTGAGGGGAAAGACTATTTCAACTTTGGGCTTGGCTATAGTGTGCAACCGTTTTATTCGAGGCGGATCGGCCTGGCCCCCGACCGCAGTATTATTCCCATTTACGGTGGTGTAAGGCTGATGGGGAAAGCAGGAAATACAAGCCTGGGGGTTATGAGCCTGCAAACGGCCTCCAAAGACACCATCCCCACAACCAATTATTCGGTTGTTCGTTGGAAGCAGGATATTTTAAAAGAATCAAGCGTGGGGATTATCGCCGTGAGCAAATTGGAACCCGGACGTCAGAATTTTACTTATGGCGCTGATTTCACTTATTATAATTCCCACTTCCGCGGCGATAAAAATATTTCTTTCGGAGGCGCCGTTTCGCAAAGCTACACTTCCAATTTGGAGAAAAAAACAGGGCTTGCCAGCCGTATCTTTTTCGAATATCCAAACGATTTCATTGACTTTTCAGCCATCTGGGACAGGTCCGGAGCCGGGTTTAATCCCGAAGTAGGGTTTATGCGCAGAAGAAATTATCAAATGTACAATGCCGATTTCAGGATTAAACCGCGAATTAAAAAAATCGGATTGATCAGGCAGTTTATTTTCAAGCCCTTCGATTTTAATTATTACATTGACGACAGCACACACCAGTTGCAATCGCTGTGGTCCGAGTTCAGACCGTTGGGGTTCATCACTAAAAGCGGGGAGCGATTTGAGTTCAATATTCAGCGCAAGGCCGAAAACCTAACTAAAGATTTCGAAATTAATGAAGGGGTGATCATCCCCACCGGTGAATACTGGTTTACCGATTATGAACTGCAGCTCGGAACTTTTGAAGGCAGAAAGGTTTATGGCTTTGCTTTCGTTAACTGGGGAGGGTTTTACAATGGGTACCGGACTGTTTATGAAGGAAACCTGACCTGGCAGGCAAACCGTTATATTAAATTTAGTGCGGATTACACACTAAATGATATTCAGTTGCCCGAAGGTAATTTTAAGGTTCATGAGGTTGGAGGTCGTGCCGATTTTGCCATCAATCCCGACCTTTTCGGTTCATTGTTCGGGCAATGGAACAATGAAGATAAAGTTATTCTGTTTAATTTCCGCGTGAACTGGATCCCAACACCGGGAACCAATTTTTATTTTGTTGTCAACCAGGGATATGACACCCTCAACCATAAGCTGACTATGCAATACACGACAATACAGGCCAAACTGATCTGGCGGTTTGTGATTTAAGAGCCAGGAAGCAAGAACCAGGGGCCAAGACAGGGTTAACCCACATTGCAGCTAATACCACGTAACTGTTTGGTGTTATGAAGAATCATTTTTTAAAATTTCTGCAGGTAGGACTACGGATTTTTATATTGAACCCCTTGTGGGGTTCTGTGGATAACACATTTGTGGCCCCGTATTCCATGCGGGGTTATTCATGTTTATCCCGCAAAGCGGGATATTGAGTGTCTTGATTAGGACTTTTGTGAAGGGAATGTTATAACGATCGCTTGTAAAAATAAAAGTTCTTTTTTGTATGATCTTATACACCTTCCAGAGTCCGCAGGATATGGAAGCGTGTTTTTTTTAATTCACAAAATTCAAAAACATTCGTGCATCCGCGGCTGTTTTTTCAAAAGTGTTGATTTTGCTGCAATCGCAGATGGGCTGGCGATTTAAAGACTGACCGCCAACCGCTCCATAACAATTCTTGCAATTTCGTCAATCGGAACGCGGTCCTGTTTCATGCTGTCGCGCTCGCGGATGGTTACCGTGTTATCCTCAAGTGTCTTGTGGTCAACGGTTACGCAATAGGGTGTGCCGATGGCATCATGGCGGCGGTAACGTTTGCCGATGCTGTCTTTTTCTTCGTAAAAACACAGAAACTCCGGTTTCAGCGTATCGAAGATCTCCATGGCTTTTTCGGGCAGCCCGTCTTTTTTCACCAGCGGGAATACAGCCACTTTGTATGGCGCCAGGAACGGCGGGATTTTCATCACCATACGTTGAGAACCGTCTTTGAGGGTTTCTTCGGTATAAGCATGAGTTAAAACGGCAAGGAACTGCCGGTCGAGGCCGATGGAGGTTTCAACTACATAAGGCACATAGCTTTCATTTAGTTCAGGATCGTGATAACGAAGTTTCTTTCCGGAAAATTCTTCGTGGGCTTTCAGGTCGAAATCAGTACGCGAATGGATGCCTTCCAATTCTTTGAAACCCATCGGGAAATCAAACTCTATGTCGGCAGCGGCATTGGCATAATGAGCGAGTTTGTCATGGTTGTGGAAACGGAATTTTTCCCGTGGGATGCCCATAGAAAGGTGCCACTTCATGCGTTCTTCTTTCCAGTATTCGTACCATTTCATTTCTTCGCCGGGACGCACAAAAAACTGCATTTCCATTTGCTCGAATTCACGCATACGGAAAATAAACTGACGGGCTACGATCTCGTTGCGGAAAGCCTTTCCGGTCTGGGCAATGCCAAAGGGAATTTTCATCCGGCCTGTTTTCTGTACATTCAGGAAATTTACAAAGATTCCCTGGGCCGTTTCGGGACGGAGATAAATTTCTGTGGCCCCTTCGGCTGTGGAGCCCATATTGGTTGAGAACATCAGGTTAAACTGCCTTACTTCCGTCCAGTTGCGTGATCCGGAAACCGGACATGCAATTTCCAGGTCTTCGATGAGTTGTTTGATGGCAGTCATGTCATCATTTTCCATGGCAGGATAGAGGCAATTTTTGATTTTTTCGATCTTTTCCAGGTTGGCCACAATACGCGGATTGGTTTCCACAAACTGTTTTTCGTCAAAAGCATCTCCGAAACGTTTGCGGGCTTTTATGATTTCCTTGCTTATTTTGGCTTCGATCTTTGCGATATGGTCTTCCACCAAAACATCGGCACGATACCGTTTTTTGGAATCTTTGTTGTCAATCAGCGGGTCGTTGAATGCATCCACATGTCCTGAGGCTTTCCAAACGGTGGGGTGCATGAATATCGCAGCATCAATGCCCACAATGTTTTCGTGCATCTGAACCATAGCTTTCCACCAATAGCTGCGGATGTTGTTTTTCAGTTCCACACCGTTTTGGCCATAATCGTAAGCGGCGGCCAGACCGTCATATATTTCACTGGACTGAAATATGAAACCGTATTCTTTAGCGTGTGCAATTATTTTTTTAAAAAGGTCTTCGTTGTTTGCCATTCTTTGTTATTTAACTGTCATTTCGACCTCGCCCGAGGCGAGGGAGAAATCCCCTATGAGAGAAAATTTGCTTCCGGGGAGATTTCTCCTCACTCCTTCGTCGTTCGTTCGAAATGACAGGCTGTTGTTTTAATTCGTAAAAAAGTCAATCACATTCCCGAAAGTGCTGGTGGTGCGTTTATACAATTCCGAATAACCACATTGGGTGCAGGAAATAACCATAAACTTTTTGTTCTGCACATCAAAAATTTTAGCCAACACTCCTCCGGTGGCCCTTATCTGATCCACTTCGTATTGTTTGTTGCCGCATTTCGGGCAAATATATTCCCGTTTTTCCATGAACTACAAGCTTTCCGTAAAACGGGCAAAAGTAATAAATAACTGCTTTTGTATAATCTGATTATCTTATTGTTTAGGGCGATATTGAAGAAGTGGAACTAATTCCCGGTAAGGATCCGGGAATCGTCCGGTGGGTTGATGCCCTCCAATTGCACAATGAACTGCTTGTCTTTTCCATTTGTTGCAAAGCTTCTTTCAGTGTTTTCACCGGCAGTTTGCAGCTTTGGTTTTCACAAACATAGATTAGTGTTTTACCCGGAATTACACGATCTTTTAACAGTGGCATCCGGCTTGGGCTTTCGCTGCCTGCAACCAAAGCAGGAACATATTCCGCATCAAACCGGCGTTTTAATTCCTGTGCATTTGAGCCTGTAAACACGATTTCATAATCAGGGAATAAATAGCGGTTGAGCAGTATTCCCCATTGTGAATGATAACCGGGACTTTGAAGGATATTTTCATAAAGTGTACGCACCATATTTTCAAACACCTCACGCCAATGTTTGTTTTCAAAATAAATTCCCAGGTCATGCAAAACCGCTGCCATCATGGCATTGGAAGAAGGGATCACATTGTCGGTTGTTTCTGTTTTTGTTCCCGTAACCAATTGTGATTCTATTGCCGTATATCCGAACAGGCCGGATGCTTCATCAAAGAAATGATCGAAACCGTATTGAGTGATCTTTTCTGCCAGGTTAAGCCATTGTTCATCAAAAGTAACCGGATACAGGTTGATAAAAGCCTGTGAAGTAGCGGCATAATCATCCATAAATGCGGGGATCATCGTTTCGGGATTTTTTGCAGCACGATACAATTTTCCGTTTTCTTCCATTCTGTGATCTCGCAGAAAATGGGCGGTGGTTAAAGCCAGGTTCAGCAAGCTATTATCATCAAACGGGCTGTTTCTTCATCTTCAAAACTCTCTTTTTCCATCACATGGCACCAATGGCGGGCCGAATAACCGATGCTGACCAATACCAGCTTGTTTTCACGCTTTGCCTTTTCAAAAGCCTCGTCATCCCAGGGATACCAATTTACAGGATTATGGGCGTGCTGCAGCAGGTAAGGACTCAATTCGTGGATAAGATGGTTTGTATGGGAATATTCATTGACGGCATTCATGTTTTTTTCTGTTTTGTGGTTTGTGTTCTTTTCCTGTTGACCCTGACAAGCAGTAATGGCAAGGAACAACACCAGTAAATAGCCCCATTTTTTATGGAAATAATTTGGCAAAAACAAATTGTGAAAAATGAATAATAACACGTGCCAAAGGCAACTAATTTAGAATGTCTTTAAATAAAAAAGAAGATTGGCCAGCCCATATCCCATAAATTTTCTGCATGATGAGTTGTTAAAAAAGTGTTAAATCTATCAATATATGTTATAACACCTAATGTTATAACGTTCTTTGTAATCGTTATTTAAAAAATACGAAAATGGAAGAACCCGGAATTGCTCAGAATTCACCTTTTGTTATGGAATTAGAACCCGGCACCTATTTTTGGTGTGCCTGCGGACGGAGTGCCAACCAGCCTTTTTGTGACGGTTCACACAAAGGGACAGAATTCACCCCTGAAAAAGTCGAGATCAAAGAGTCAAAAAAAGTAGCCTTTTGCGGTTGTAAACATTCGGGAAACAAAGCTTTTTGTGACGGTACACATACAAAATTTTAAACAGCGGCAGGATTATCGTGGAAGGATTTTCAAAACAACAAATTGAAAAACAAACCGGCGGGCCCAAGAATATTGATTTGCTCTTTTCAGAAGAAGAACTGAGAGAAGATTTTTTATCCCTGTCGAAAATAAATATACGGAAAATGGAGATTATGCTCAACGAAGGAGAGTTTCATCGGGGCAAGGCCAGTGTCATTCGGCTGACCGGAAAAAAATGAAGCATCAGGTTGTGAAAAAAATAAAAGAAATAGAACAGATTATTTCCCCTCCACCGGTTCATTGGGTCGGTAACGGTTTCCGGGTACACAATTTTTTTCCGGGACATGGAATCGGTGCACAAAGGATGAGCCCGTTCTATTTGCTTGATTACAATGCCAAATATCTTTTTCCACCTTCCGAAACACCACGTGGTGTCGGTGTGCATCCCCACCGTGGTTTTGAAACGGTAACTGTTGCTTACAAAGGCCGGATCGCTCATCATGACAGCGCCGGAAACAGCGGGATTATTGGTGAAGGCGACGTTCAGTGGATGACCGCAGGATCCGGCGTGTTACACAAAGAATATCACGAGAAATCATTCAGCCGGAAAGCGGGGGTGTTTCAAATAGTGCAGCTTTGGGTAAACCTGCCCGCAAAATTCAAAATGGCACCACCCAAATATCAACCGCTTCCGCACGAAAACATGGGAAAGTATTTTCTGCCTGACGATAAAGGTAAATTCGGTTCTCTTGATGATTAAATTACTTTTTTATAAACACGTTAAAAAAATAATTAAACTGTGCGTATTGAAGATGAAATAGACGGAAGGTTCCGGAATGAATACCATAAAGGCATCATCAATTTAATTTATACATCCAACCAGTTGCACTATTCTTTTATTCAATATTTAAAAAACCACGGGCTAACTTCGCAACAATACAATATACTTCGCGTTTTACGGGGCTTTGGTTCACAACCCAGGTCAATAGATTTCCTGAAAAAACGGATGTTGGATAAAAAACCGGACATGAGCCGTGTGGTGGACAAACTTTATAAAAGAGGGCTGGTCAACCGGATAGAAAACAGCAATGACAGAAGACTAAAAGATGTTAGCATTACAAAAAAAGGGCTTGAACTGCTGGAGCAGATGGATAACTGTGAAAGACAGGTGGATACCCTGCTGAAAAACCTTTCCTCTGAAGAGGTGGAAGAGTTGAATCGGATATTGGATAAGGCAAGAGGATGAGGCCATAATTATAATCTCCTGCCTGCCGGATAAGGCACAAGTAATTCAGTAAAAATAAAACTTCTTCTTCACAATAATAAAAAACTCTTCCATTACGATAGCCATATCGGGAGCGTGGCCTGGAAGCTTCTTTTAAGTGCCTAAGGTGGCCACCATGATGGCCTTGATGGTGTGAACCCTGTTTTCGGCTTCATCAAAGACCACAGATGCCTCCGATTCGAAAACCTCATCAGTTACTTCCATGGCTTCCACGCTGAATTTTTGATAAATTTCTTCACCGATCTGGGTCTGACGGTTGTGAAATGCCGGCAGACAATGCAGGAATTTGCAATTGGGATTTCCTGTTTTTTTCATCATCTCCGCGTTCACCTGGTAAGGCATCATCAGGTTGATCCTTTCCTTGAACGCCTCTTCGGGTTCACCCATTGAAACCCATACGTCGGTATAAATAAAGTCAACGCCTTTTACCCCTTCATCCACATTGTCGGTGAGCGTAATTTTAGCCCCGGTTTCTTTGGCTATTTCCAGGCATTGGTTAACCAGCCCCTTTTCGGGCCAGAACTTTTTTGGTGCCACGGCCCTGAAGTCCATTCCCATTTTGGCAGCGCCCACCATCAGCGAATTGCCCATGTTGTTGCGGCCATCGCCGGCAAAGGCAAACTTAACCTGGTGAAGCGGTTTATCCGAGTGTTCCATCATGGTAAGGAAGTCAGCCATAACCTGTGTGGGGTGAAACTCGTTGGTCAGCCCGTTCCATACCGGAACACCGGAAAATTTACCCAGGGTTTCCACCTTTTCCTGTCCAAACCCGCGGTATTCTATACCATCGTACATGCGGCCCAGCACACGGGCAGTGTCTTTCATGGATTCTTTTTTGCCGATCTGCGAACCGGTAGGACCCAGGTAGGTTACCTGTGCCCCTTGGTCGTAAGCGGCTGTTTCAAAAGCGCAACGCGTACGGGTGGAGGCCTTTTCAAAGATCAGGGCAATGTTTTTCCCTTTCAGCTTCTGCTGCTCGGTACCTGCGTACTTTGCTTTTTTTAGGTCGGCTGCAAGGTCAAGCATGAATCTGATCTCTTTAGGGGTGAAGTCCAGCAACTTCAAAAAATTCCTGTTTCTTAAATTGTATGCCATCAGCTATGATTTATTAAAAGTAAAACGTTGAACAAATTTTCTTTAAAGCAGCGCAAAAGTAAGGAAAAATAACTACAGAAAAGGCAGACTGTTTTTAAGGTCAGTTGCTATTTATAAAGGGATTTGGTAAAAAGAAATTGGGGGTGTTTTAAATTCAGATTTTATTTGTTTATTTTTTTAATTTTATTTTGGACTGATTTGTACTTTAATTGAAAATTTGTCAAAAAAAAAATAGGTGTACTGGTTAATTTCAGATGAAGCGCTGATTTCATTTAATGATTTTCCCATCTTTGTCCCATGATAAAAATTGATGACGTACTGGTTTCGGATGACATCAGGGACATTCATTTTGTGTGTAAATTATCAGCCTGCCACGGCGACTGCTGCGTGGAAGGAGATGCCGGCGCCCCGCTGGAAGAAGATGAAATTTCAATACTTGAAGATTACATTGATAAAATTAAACCCTTTCTGTCAGAAAAGGGAAGGGAAGTCATCGAATTGCTTGGCGTTTTCGATTACGATACGGATGCATCGTATGTGACGCCGTTGGTTGACAACGAAGAATGTGCATTTGTCCGTTTTGAGAACGGGATCGCTTTCTGTTCCATTGAGAAGGCCTGGCTCGAAGGGAAAATCCCGTTTCAAAAACCCATATCCTGCCATTTGTATCCTGTCCGCATCAGCAAGGTAGGGGATTTTACCGCCGTGAATTACGAAAAATGGAGTGTTTGCCAACCGGCATTAATTCTGGGAGAAAAAAAAGGTGTTCCGTTGTACTGGTTTTTAAAAGAACCGCTGGTCAGGAAGTTAGGGGAAGCATGGTATGAAAGGCTGGTTAAGGTGATGGAGAAAAAAGAAGAAACCCACGGCTGAAGCCGTGGGAAACTGATTCCACTAGCAAATAATTACTGAAACCAATCAGTTTCCGATGGCTTTAGCCATTGGGCATATAAAAATTACCCGTTTGATTCTGCACCAGTTCCTGTTCCGCCCGTCATGCCATCCAACTCTTTGTCAATGTGGAACATGCCGGCTTTGTCTTTTCCAACCAGTTTGATTTTGTCTAGGATGGTTTTGAACAGGCTTTCTTCTTCAACCTGCTCGGTAATATACCATTGTAAAAAATTTCCGGTAGTGTAATCTTTTTCCTCAACCGTTATGCCATACAGGTTGTTGATGGATTCGGTAATGTACTCTTCGTGTTTTTTTATTTGTGTAAACACATCCATCAGCGAACCGAAATCGGACGGGGGGACATCAATAGCCATCAATTTGGTTTCCCCCCCCCTGTCGTTTACAAAATGTATCAGTTTCATCATGTGTATCCGTTCCTCTTCGGCATGTTGATAGAGGAAGGAAGCGGAACCGGGATAACCGTTGACTTCGCACCAGATGGCCATGGCGAGGTAAAGGCGTGATGAATATTCTTCTTTTTGGATTTGTTCGTTTAAGGCGGATTCAACTTTTGGGTTCATAATCTCAAAATTAAATTGAATGGCAAAAGTAAAAAAAACTAATAGAAAAGAAGACCTGAATAAATCAATGATTTTTTATGTTCAAAGTAAATAAGGTAATAAGGTTGAGTTTTATTTGGTACTGTGAACTACTAAGGTGTTATTTTTTCGATAAGGTTTTGTCCGAAGGACTCCATGGGAGATACCTCCGGAATAATGAATCCTGACAGATTCCGGCTTTAAAAACCTTATTTCAGGCACTAAATACAAGCAGGCAGACAATCTCATTAGTAGCAATGTATTGTAAAGTTAAAACTGACCTTATTACTTTATTCTTTTTAGGTTCTGCTTGTAAAATTTAATAAAATGTTCATATTCCTCTGCAAAACTTACTTTCTTGTTCATAAATAAAAAATTATACATTTACAAATTATTAAGTAAAAAAGATATGAAAAATCGAATTTTAATTAGCAGTATTGCAATTGTTCTTTTGATAACCTCTTGCAAAAAGGAAAACAACTCATCAGGAAACTCAAATGACAATCAGAAAACCAGTTTTAAAGCCGCTACTGCAATATCAGATTTTTATAGTTTTTGGGATCAAATGAAAGTAGCCGGGAAGAGTTACTATATTCAATCCTATTCAGGCATATACGACAAGCCTGTGAACGATATATCAAGTATAGCAGCAACTATTAAAGGTAATAAGGAGCCATTTTCTTTAGTTATCGATAGCAAAACACTCAGTTTTCCGGATTATAATTACAATTCGGATAAAGGTGTGAGTTCAGCGTATTTAGATGAAAATATGACTGATTTTTATGGGAAAAATTTTGATGTGGATGTTTCACAAAACACTTTAAAATTGATGAGTGATGGAAGTATTACTGAACCGCTTGCCCGGGTTCACATACCCAAATTGTTTTACCCTGTTACTTTTGAAAACCTGACCCAGGATGGTAAAGTAACTGCCGGAACTAAGATTGTATGGGAAACAGATGCTATGAATGATAATGGTGTTATTATTGGTATTGAATATTACCCAAGTACTCAACGCGACACAAATAATAGAATTAATTATCCGGAATATATGTTAAGGGGAACAATAACGGATGATAATGGTGAATTCACTTTTAATACAAATGATTTTGCAGATTTTCCCGGTAATGCTGATCTTGGTTTTTATGTTGTAAGGGCAGGGTTTACTACATTTGTTGATAGAAGTTCTGATACTTGTACGCTTGCGGGTGTTGCTATTATGGGTACGGGGTACACACTTTCAATTCCTTAAAATTATTAAGGGACAAGCAGTAATCAATCTTACCCTTTCAATGCTTCCGCACCACCGACAATTTCAAGGATTTCTTTGGTAATGGATGCCTGACGGGCTTTGTTATACGACAACCGAAGGTTTTTAAGCAATTCATCGGCATTTTCGGTAGCCAGGTGCATGGCTGTCATTCGTGCACCGTGTTCTGCAGCCATACTGTCAAGCAACGCTTTGTAAAGCTGTACCTTGATGGATTTTGGAACAATGGCAGCCAGTATTTGTTTTTTATCGGGTTCAAAAATGTAATTGGCCTGTATCGTAGTAAGGCCATCACCGTCAGCACTATCCTGTTGGGCAACCGGCAAATACTGTTGGCCCCTTAATATTTGTACGGCGGCATTTTTAAATTCGTTATAGATCAGGATGATCTTATCGTATTTCTTTTCAAGAAAATCGTTCATCAATTGTTCGGCAACCGCAACGGTATTGTCAAAACTCAGATCATCAAAAATACCGGTGTTTACTTCATCCACTTTAAATCCCCATGCTTTCAGGGTATCGGCCCCTTTTTTACCGATGCTGTAAATGTGTAAATTGCCATTATTGTATTGACCCGAATACTTTCCACGGATAAGTTCTGCGGTAGCTTTCACAATGTTGATATTAAAAGCACCGCACAACCCGCGGTTGGATGTCACCGGGATAAGCAATACTTTATTATCGCCCCTGTCGTCGGACCAGATGCCTTCGCCGGTGCCTTCAAGATCATGGCTCAGGTTCTGTATGATCTCATTTAATTTGGAAGCATAGGGCCTCATCCCCAGGATGGCATTTTGTGCCCTTCTGAGTTTGGAAGCAGCTACCATTTTCATGGCGCTGGTGATCTGCCGTGTTGATTTAACAGAAGCTATCCTCGTCCTGACTTCTTTAAGGCTTGACATACTTTATCGGGTAAGTATTATTTTTTATAATGTTCAACAATGTCGGCTGCTACGGTTTTCAGGGTTTCCACAACTTTATCCGTCAGTTTTCCGGCAGCAAGCTCATCCAACACATCTTTTTTATGTTTTTCTTCCAGAAAGTTCAGGAATTCCGTTTCAAAATTGATCACATTTTCCACCGGTATATCCTTTAGCAGGTTATGGGTTCCGCAGAAGATAATGGCAATTTGTTTTCCAACCGGCATGGGGGAATACTGCGGTTGTTTCAGGATTTCAACGTTTCTCCTTCCTTTGTTCAAAACAGCCATTGTGGCTGCATCCAGATCCGATCCGAATTTTGAAAAAGCTTCCAGTTCACGGAACTGGGCCTGGTCGAGTTTTAGTGTCCCGGCCACTTTTTTCATGGACTTGATCTGTGCATTCCCCCCCACACGAGAAACGGAAATACCGACGTTGATGGCCGGACGGATACCTGCATTGAACAAGTTGATTTCGAGGAATATCTGTCCGTCGGTAATGGAGATCACATTGGTGGGGATGTAAGCCGAAACGTCACCGGCCTGGGTTTCGATAATGGGCAATGCTGTGAGGGAACCGCCACCTTTAACCATGTCCCTGATATTTTCGGGCAGATCATTCATCTGGCGGGCGATATCATCCGAGTCAATGATTTTGGCCGCTCTTTCAAGTAATCTGGAATGCAGATAAAACACGTCACCGGGGTAGGCTTCCCTGCCTGGCGGGCGTCGCAACAGCAACGATACTTCGCGATAAGCCACCGCCTGTTTAGAAAGGTCGTCGTAGATAACCAGTGCCGGCCTGCCGGTATCGCGGAAAAATTCGCCGATGGAAGCACCGGCATAAGGTGCATAAAACTGCATGGCAGCCGGGTCGGAGGCCGTAGCCGTTACCACAACCGTATAATGCATCGCACCGGCCTCTTCCAGTGTTTTTACAATATTTGCAACGGTTGACCCTTTTTGGCCCACGGCAACATAAATGCAATAAACCGGTTCGCCCCGGTCATAAAATTCTTTTTGATTGATGATGGTATCAACGGCGATGGCCGTTTTACCGGTTTGACGGTCGCCGATGATCAATTCACGCTGGCCCCTTCCGATGGGGATCATGGCATCAATGGGTTTGATTCCTGTTTGAAGGGGCTCATTCACGGGCTGCCTGTAAATTACTCCCGGAGCTTTACGTTCAAGGGGCATTTCATAAGTCTTTCCTTTGATTTCCCCTTTTCCGTCAATGGGCTTGCCCAAAGTATCAATCACGCGCCCGAGCATGCCTTCACCAACCTGTAAGGCAGCAATCTTTCCGGTACGTTTTACTTTGTCGCCTTCGTTGAGGTTTTCCACATTCCCCAACAGCACAATACCCACGTTATCTTCTTCAAGGTTCAGTACAATGCCCATCAGGCCTGTTTTTTCAAATTCGACCAATTCGCCGGCCTCGGCATTGTTCATGCCATAAACGCGGGCAATACCATCCCCGATCTGTAAAATGGACCCCACTTCCTCAAGTACGGCTTCCGATTCAAATCCGGCAAGTTCCTGTCTTAAAATCGCTGATACTTCAGCGGGTTTTATTTCTGCCATGTTGTTCTATGTTTTTTCAATATTTACCGATATACAGATTTTCACTAAACACTTTACGCAGCCGTTTCAACTGCACCTTAATGCTGTTGTCGTATTGATAGTCTTCAAAATCAAGTCTGAAACCACCAACCAGGCTTTCGTCAACGACTTCTGTCACCTCTAATTTTTTCCTGATAACCGAGGCAAATTTATCAAGGATTTCATCTTTTATTTTCTTGTCCGCTTTATAAGCTGTTGTAAGGGTCACGGGCATGATGTTTTTGTAATCTTTATAAATTTCATCAAATGCCTGACAGATGAAAACAATATATTCCTCACGTCCTTTCCGGGTGATGAGCTGAAGAAATTTAAGGGTAAGTTTATTGACCCTTTTTTCAAATAATTTATTCAGGATATTGATCTTTTTGTAAGCATCCAAAACGGGGTTGGCCATAATTTTTTTTAACAGCTTTTCTTTCTGCAACGTATTGCCCACCAGTTTCATGTCCTTCTCAACCTGTTCGAGGATGTTATACTCAACGGCCAGTTCGAAGAGTGCCATTGCATACCGTTTTGCCAGTAATTTTATTCTCATTTACAAATGTCCAGTTAGTTTAAACGGGTTTCGTCCAATAGTTTTTCAATATAAGAGGACTGCTTTTTCTTATCTTTAAATTCTTCTTTCATAACTTTTTCGGCAATTTCGAGTGCATATTTGGCAATGGTATTTTTAATGTCCGTCATTGCCCGGCCTTTTTCAGTTTCTATTCTTTGTTTTGCGCTTTCAACAATTCTTGCTGCTTCGGTATTGGCTTTTTCTTTTGCTTCTTCAATCAACCTTTCCTTTATTTTTCGTGCCTCACGCAAAATCGCATCGCGTTCGCCTTTGGCTTCCTTAAGCAGTTTTTCGTTATCCAGTTTCAGGTTTTCCATTTCCTTGCGGGTTTCATCGGCAATCCTTAGTGCATCTTCAATGGAATCTTCCCTTTCTTTCAAAGAATTCATAATGGGTTTCCATGCATATTTGGCCAAAATAAACAGGACAATTAAAAAAGCAAAGGTCATCCAGATTATGAGCCCGAATCCGGGATTAATTAACGACATAATTTATCTTTTTAGATTTTGTTTAATTCGATTTAACTCCCGTATTGCAGCCAACCGCTACAATACGGGAGTGTTTTACCGTCATGGGTTTACAGGAAAACGACCAGCAAACAAACAACGATAGCAAAGAAAGCAACACCTTCGATAAGTGCTGCGGAGATAATCATATTCGAACGAATATCCCCGACGGCTTCAGGCTGGCGGGCGATGGCTTCAACTGCACCGCGGCCAATCTGGCCAATGCCGATACCGGCACCGATGGCAGCAATACCAGCACCAATACCGGCGCCCATCTTTGCATAAGGGCCCAGGTCAGCTACAGTCTGGAGTAAAATTGCTAAAAGATCCATAAGATGTATTTATTAAGTTAACAATTAATTATCAATAATTAAGTATGTGCTTCTTCGGTGGCCATGCCAAAATACAAGGCCGAAAGCAACGTAAACACATAAGCCTGAATGAAGGCAACCAGTAGTTCCAGAAAATCCAGAAAGATAGTGAATCCCACTGAAACAACCGATACACCGTATCCCAATAGCTGGTTCATCGCGCCGAAAATAAAGATCAGGCTGATAAAGCCCAGGATCACAATATGCCCGGCCAACATGTTGGCAAAGAGACGGACCATTAACACAAACGGCTTGGTAAACATGCCCATGATCTCAACAATGGGCATCAGCGGGATGGGTAGTTTCAGCCACCAGGGTACCCCGGGGGCATTGATAATATGCACCCAATAGTTTTTATTTCCACTAACCGTTGTAATGATAAAAGTAAATAAAGCCAGTACGCCTGTTATAGCAAGGTTGCCGGTTAAATTGGCACCGCCCGGGAAAAACGGGATAAGGCCCAACAGGTTGTTGAGCAGGATGAAAAAGAATACTGACAACAAAAAAGGCGTATATTTTTTATATCTTTTTTCACCGATAGAGACTTTTGCGATATCATCGCGCACAAAAATGATCAGCGGTTCAAGAAATGATTGCACTCCTTTGGGGGCATGGCCTTTATTCTTTTTATAAGAACGGGCAACAGAAAGAAAAATAATGATCAGCAGTAAAGAACTGAATAAAAGTGCCAGGACATTTTTTGTAATCGAAACATCCAGTGCCGGCTTGATTTCTTCACCGTTTGCCCCTTTCCTGACAATCTTGCCAAGGTTTGCCTGTTCTTCACTAATAAAATATCCAAGATAGGAACCATGACCGTGATAAAGTTTCGAGGACATAAAAACATGCCACTCCCCCCGGTCATAAAGAATAACCGGCAAATAAACAGAAACATGTTTTTCCCCGATGCTTATAATATGCCACTGATATGAATCGGTAACATGCTCGGTGATCATTTCACCGGCCAGAAATCCTTCTTCTTTGCCATGAAGCAATGCCGAGTCAACCGCTCTTGATTCATTCTCATTATGTTGGGCATTAACAGCAACCGGGAAAAAAACGAAAAATGAAAAAACCATCCCCAGGATGGCAAGTATCTTTATAACTCCTGTTTTATCACGCATTTAGTATGAATCGTGTGAAGGTTAAACCGTGTGCAATTTTACGAATAAAAGCTGAAATAGAAAAAGGTTTTTTAAATTTTTGTTATTTAAAGGTTATCAAATACTTACATGCTTTTCGCAACCGTTCATACTATTTTTTTTAAAGAAGTTATTATCATCTTTCGCAAAATGTTGTAATTTCACCTGTCACCAGAATCCTAAAATCTGTCAAAAATTAACATTGGAAAATTTGCAACCATGAAAAAACTTTTATTTTTCTTCGCAACGGTCGCCGTTTTATTTTTCAGTTCCTGCAACCAGGGATGTAAAAAGGTTGACCGTGCCAAAGAGATTGTTGAAATTGAGAATGTGCTGGAACAATACGTTCTTGCCAACGAAAATCAGGATTTTGACCTGATACAAAAGATATGGGCGCCCAATAGCGACATTGTCTTTTATGGTACCGACTCGGATGAAAGGCTGATTGGCTGGACGAACATCAGAAATGCCATAAAAAATCAATTCAACCAAATCCGGGACACCTACATTTCGGCTTCTGATCAGTTTATACAAATTAACGATTGTGCCACAACAGCCTGGTTTGCCGAATCGCTGAACTACAATTTTATTTATAAAGGCGATGCCCGGAGTTATGAAGGTGTTCGGTTTACCGGCGTTTTACAGAAGATTGACGGTAAATGGCGCTTTGTTCAGGCCCATCTTTCCTTGCCTGCCCATGTGAATATTGAAAAATAAGGTTTGGCCATCACTGATCCGGGCCACTTTCTTGCCTAACCGTTAATATTTCTTAAAGTTAACGGGGGCAGTGTTCTGTTTTTTCCCCGGTATTGATATATTTGCGGGTTCATAAAATTTTGCAAAATGAAGAAATTTGCACTTGTTTTTTTAATAATAGCCGGACTGGCTGCCTGTTCGGAACACGGGGGCCAAAAACAAAATATAGCTGAAAAAGAAAAAAGCCTGTCCGCAAAAAACGACACAGCCTTTAATAAAACCGGTAAAAATGAGGAGGTAATAAGTCCTGGCCGGGCAACATTGGTTGATATTGCCACCGCAAAGAAAGCCTATAACAAAGGCATTGAATTATACGGTTCCGGAAAGCTCAAAGCGGCTCTTGAACAATTTAAAACCGTGCTTGGGAATAACCCGAAAAACAGCATGGCTCTGCATTATATGGGCCGTATTTATTTTGATATGGGCGATAAGAAAAAGGCATTGTCTTATTATAAAGATGCAGCAAGGAATAATATAAACGATTCGGTCTCTGTATTGGGGATAGGACAGATATATTTTGACATGGGCGATAAAAAAAACGCCATGGAATACTACAACATGTCGCTTGAAATAGGTCCTCATTTCGCCCTGGCCTATTATAACCGGGGGACATTATTCGGAATGCAAAATCAATATCAAAAAGCCCTTGATGACTTAAACAAATCAATACAATACGATTCCACCAACGGAAACGCATATATTAATCGCGGACTGGCACATTATTACCTGAAAAATCTGGATCTGGCATGCAAGGACTGGCAGAAAGCCGCTGATATGGGGCTGAAACAGGGAAAAGATGCAGTGGATATGTATTGCAGGAAAAGAAAATAAGATTCCGAATGATGACCTGAAATTATTCAGGGTAAAACAAAGCCCTATTCGGCTAAAATCAACACTTTATTATCCAGAACCTCTATCACGCCGCCTTTAACTTCAAAAAATTCGTCTTTGCCCCCTTTGGTTTTTTTCAACTTGATTTGGCCTTCTTTGAGAGCCGAGATGAGCGGTGCATGGTTGTTCAATATCTCAAATGAACCATCAATGCCGGGCAATTGTACCAAATAGGCATCTCCTTTGTAGATTTCTCTGTCCGGTGTAATAATTTCCAGATTCAATTCATTAAACTTTTTGGTGATCGGATATTGTATTTCTCAGATTAATTCACTTTTTATCCTTTTGCCTGAAAAATGATGAGGCAACCGGATTATTTATTTTCCGCCAGTATCTTCTTGCCCTTTTCAATGGCTTCTTCAATGGTTCCCACCAGGTTAAAGGCGGCTTCCGGGTATTCATCCACTTCGCCGTCCATGATCATATTGAACCCTTTAATGGTATCCTCAATTGAAACGATGGTCCCGGGAATATTTGTAAACTGTTCGGCAACAAAGAAAGGCTGCGAAAGAAAACGGGAGACCCTCCGGGCCCGGTTCACAATCTGTTTGTCTTCTTCTGACAATTCATCCATTCCCAAAATAGCAATAATGTCCTGCAATTCTTTATAACGCTGAAGGATATTTTTAACTTTTTGTGCCGTATTATAATGTTCTTCGCCTACCACATCCGGCATCAGGATACGTGAAGTGGAATCCAGCGGGTCAACAGCCGGATAAATGCCCAGTTCGGCAATTTTACGGCTTAAAACCGTTGTAGCGTCCAGGTGGGCAAAAGTAGTGGCCGGTGCCGGGTCGGTCAGGTCGTCGGCAGGCACATAAACAGCCTGTACCGAAGTAATGGAACCCCTTTTTGTTGAGGTGATCCGTTCCTGCATGATCCCCATTTCGGTAGCCAGTGTCGGTTGATAGCCTACGGCAGACGGCATACGCCCCAGCAAAGCCGAAACTTCGGAACCTGCCTGGGTAAACCGGAAAATATTATCAATAAAGAAAAGGATGTCGCGTCCTCCGGATTTTTCATCGCCATCACGGAAATATTCAGCCATGGTAAGCCCTGACAAGGCAACGCGGGCGCGTGCCCCGGGAGGCTCATTCATTTGCCCGAATACAAGGGTGGCCTGCGACTCTAAAAGTTCTTTACGGTCAACCTTCGAAAGGTCCCAACCGCCTTTTTCCATATCTTCCAGGAAATCTTTACCATACCGGATAACCCCCGATTCAATCATCTCACGCAACAGGTCATTCCCTTCACGCGTACGTTCCCCGACACCTCCGAAAACCGAAAGGCCGGAATAGGACTTGGCAATGTTGTTGATCAGCTCCATGATGATGACCGTTTTCCCGACACCTGCGCCACCAAACAACCCGATCTTTCCGCCTTTTGAATAAGGTTCAATCAGGTCAATCACTTTGATGCCGGTATAGAGCACCTCTTTTGAAGTAGAAAGGTCTTCAAATCGGGGGGGGTCCCGATGGATGGGGTATCTCTTTTTCGATTCCACTTCGCCAAGGCCGTCAATGGATTTGCCAATTACATTGAAAAGACGTCCCCTCACCTGTTCACCGGTAGGCATTGATATAGGGCCGCCGGTTGAAATCACTTCGGTTCCCCGTTTTAATCCGTCAGTGGAATCCATGGCAATGGCCCTGATCATGTTTTCCCCAATGGACTGTTGGGCTTCGATGATTAGTTTGTCACCATTTTTACGGGTAATTTCGAGTGCATCATAAAGACTTGGAAGGTCTTTCTCGTTATCAAAAACAACATCAATCACAGGGCCGATGATCTGGGCTATGCGGCCAACGCTTTTATTAGTCATAAAATGCTTTGGTTATAAGGATTTTTTGTGGGGCAAATATAATAATTATCAACAAAGGAAATAAAGTTCTTTTAAAAAATAAAACGCCTGATAACGAAGTGATTTTACTGAAAAATTTAACCTGTGGATTGGTAAATTCCCTTATTTTTGCGCAAATTAATCACGATGCAAAAACCCGGCCCCAAACTTACCGAACTTTCTTCATTGGGGGAATTCGGCCTTATTGAAAGGTTGACAAAAGACCTGAAACTTCAAAATAAATCAACCATAAAAGGTGTGGGTGATGATGCTGCAGTAATCCAACCCGAACCGGGTAAACAATTACTTGTATCCAACGATTTACTTATTGAAGGGATTCATTTCGACATTACTTATATGCCTTTGAAACATTTGGGATATAAAGCTGCCGTGGTTAATTTTTCAGATATTGCCGCCATGAACGGCACCCCGACACAAATTGTTGTTGGCATTTCCGTTTCCGGCAAATATTCTGTGGAAGCTCTTGAGGAAATTTATTCCGGCATTAAAAAAGCCTGTGAAATGTATCATGTTGATTTTGTCGGGGGCGACACAACTTCAAGTGTTGCCGGACTTTTTATCTCGATAACGGTAATTGGTGAAGTGGATAAAGAAAAGATTACCTATAGACATGGCGCCCTGGCCAAAGACCTGATCTGCGTAAGTGGCGACCTGGGGGCTGCTTATATGGGGCTGCTAATCCTTGAACGTGAGAAAAAGGCCTTTCATGCCAATCCGGACATCCAGCCTGAGCTGTCCGATTATAATTATTTGCTTGAAAGGCAATTGAAACCTGAACCCCGGATGGATATTGTCCGGTTGCTGGATGAAAAAAACATTGTCCCTTCATCAATGATTGACATCTCCGACGGGCTGGCCTCCGAGTTGATTCACTTGTGTAAGTCTTCAGAGACCGGCTGCCGTATTGATGAAGATAAAATACCCATTGACCAGGGCACTTTCGATAAAGCCAAAGAATTTGGTATTGTACCAACGGTAGCGGCCTTAAACGGCGGTGAGGATTATGAGCTGCTGTTTACCATCCGCCAGGACGACTATGAAAAAATCAGGGAAATCGCTGATGTTTCCATTATCGGATATATGACCGAACCAAATGAAGGGTTAAACCTCATCACCGGCGATAACCAGTTGGTTGGGTTACAGGCTCAGGGATGGGACGCATTGAAAAAAAGGGAACTTGATATTTAATCATCAATTACCCTGTCCCTGCCCGTCCGGTCAGGCGGGCTTCAGAGGCAGGGTTTATAGAAAAAAATGGAATGGACTGAAATAGCCGTACTGATCACAGCAGGATTGCTGGTGGGGTTTATCAATACCCTGGCAGGGGGAGGGAGTATTGTTTCCCTTTCGGTTCTCATGCTGCTTGGCCTGCCGGCACCTGTCGCCAACGGTACCAACCGTATCGCAATAGCTCTGCAAACTCTGGCGGGAACAGCCAGTTTTAAACAACAAAAAGTGTTACCGGTTAAAAAAGCGTTGCTGCTGGCCATTCCCACAACGTTAGGGTCATTGATTGGAGCATGGGTTGCCGTGGATATCAATGAAGATATTCTGGAGAAGGCCATTGGCGTGATCATGCTGGTCATGCTTGTTTTCATTTTGTATAACCCTAAAAAGCTTCTTTATGGCAGGGCTGATATTGTTGGGAAACCATTAAATTGGAAGATTTATATCTTGTTCTTTTTTATTGGTATCTATGCCGGGTTTTTGCACATGGGCGTTGGATATTTCTTTATTATAGCCATCGTCCTTGGCGCCGGGTTCGACCTGGTGAAAGCCAATGCGGTCAAAGTGTTTATTATCCTTTTATATACACCATTTACGATTCTTGTTTTTTTATTTAACGGACAGATAAACTGGATGTATGGTTTGACGCTTGCCATCGGTAGTGTGGCCGGCGCCCTGATCTCTTCAAGACTGGCTGTTAAAAAGGGCGTGATATTCGTAAAATGGGTTATTGTGGTGGTCATCCTGTTTACGGCCGGCAGTATGTTTGGCCTGTATGATTTTAAAGAATTGTTTTCTTCTTTTTTAATTAAATAATGTAATCATGATCAGGAATTTGTTGTTTGCCCTTTCTTTTTTAGTTGTTTTTTCCTCCTGTAACCAGATAAATAAAGAAAAAACAAAACCTGCTTATGTTCTGGTAATTCATGGTGGTGCAGGAACCATCACAAAGAAAAACATGACCCCCGAAAAAGAAAAGAGATACAAGGCAAAACTTACCGAAGCCCTGCAAACCGGGGCAGCTATCCTGAAAAAAGGGGGGTCAGGCCTGGATGCTGTGAGTGCAACTATTGTGGTCATGGAAAATTCACCCCTGTTCAACGCAGGCAAAGGCGCCGTTTTTACAGCCGAAGGCGTAAACGAAATGGATGCCTCAATCATGGAGGGCAGTGATTTGAATGCAGGGGCTGTTGCATGCGTAAGGCATATCAAAAACCCTATTCTGGCTGCAAGGGTAGTAATGGAGGACACTCCTCATGTAATGATTGTGGGAGAAGGAGCTGAAGATGTGGCTAAAAAAAACGGGCTTGAAATGGTTGACTCCTCTTACTTTTTTACCCAGAGCCGATGGGACAGTTACCTGAAGGTAAAAGAAAAAATGGAACAGGGTGAAAAACATGGAACTGTTGGTGCCGTAGCGCTTGATATGCATGGTAACCTGGCAGCAGGTACTTCCACCGGGGGCATGACCTATAAAATGAAAGGGCGCATCGGGGATTCTCCCATCATCGGTGCAGGTACTTATGCCGATAACAATACTTGTGCCGTATCGTCCACCGGCCACGGTGAATATTTTATCCGGTATGTAGTGGCTTACGATATTTCAGCTCTGATGAAATACAAAGGCTTATCGCTTGAAAAAGCTGCAAACCGGGTGATTATGCAAAAACTGAAAAATATTGGAGCCGATGGCGGCATCATTGCCGTGGATAAGGACGGAAATATCTCCATGACGTTCAATACGCCCGGCATGTACAGGGGTTATATTACTTCTGATAGCGGGCCCGAAGTGTTTATTTACGGAAATCAGGTTCACGTGATAAAATCAAGATAGTTTTCCTTGTTTATCAAATGATAAGAAGCGTCATAAGTATCAACCCATGTTTTAGGTGCTTTTGGCTTTTTCTTCCCCGGATTTATTTCAAATCCCATTAATTTCCCTTCGCGTTCTTCAACGTAATCCAGTGCTGAACCTGTATAGGTTCTCCAGAAATAAGGATTAGCCAAAATACGGTTATTGGATAAAAACTTTAATCGCTCGGCAATGATAAAATTCTCCCACAATTGCTTGTGGTCATTCCTGAAAGCCATACCTAAGAAGTTGCTGATCAGAAAATTTCTTATCCCGGTGTCCCAAAAATAAATTTTGTCCCTTTTAACGATCTCCTTACTCAAATTACGGCTGAAACCTTTTAAACGAAAAATGATGAAAGTTTTTTCAAAGATCCGGATATACGATTCAACGGTTTCGAAATTTAATTTTAAAGCCTTGCTCATTTCCAGAACAGACACTTGCGAACCAATCTGAAAAGCAAGCAATCGTAACAAATCCCTTGCTTTATTGGGATATTTTATATTGGTCATTTCAATAACCTCTTTAAACAGATACGAATTACCGATATCCTCAAGTAATTCTTGTTTACCGGCATGGCTCACCGTGGTTACAACAGCCGGATAACTGCCATAAATAAGATATTCGTTTAACTTTCCGGAGAGTTCAAACTTGTTATAGTGTGCCAATAATATTTGTTGTGCGACAGGCAACAGGGTATATGTTTTTTTTACCCCGCTTAAGGGTTCGGTCACTTTTTTTGCCAGGTCAAACGATGATGATCCCGTTACCAATATTTTTAATCCCGGCCTTTCATCATGCAATATTTTCAGATTCAGTTCTATGTTGGGAACGCGCTGAGCTTCATCCACAAACAACATCGTATATCCTTCCGTAAGCGCTTTGAGCTGGCCCCGGTCAGCACTTGATAGAATATCCACATAGTGGTACTGGTCAGCGTTGATCATTAAGGTTTTAAAACCGCATTGACGGATAATTTCATTGGATAATGTTGTTTTCCCGGTTTGTCTTGGCCCGTAAAGAATGATTACTTTTTGGTTTTCTTTAATGTCATTGATAAGAACATTTTGTATTATCCTTTGAATCTGCATCATTTCTTTTGTGTTCAAAGTTAGGAAAAAAATAATTCAGGCAGATATATTTACGTGAAAATTCACGTTTAACCGGAAATATTCACGCTAAACATTATGGTCTGATAAATACTTGACTGTTTATAGTGCCTGATATTATTTCTTTGTTTTTGTTAGTTTTGCTCTTATGATCAACTATAATTTACATCAGCATTCTGTGTTTTCCGATGGAAAAGACCGTCCGGAAAATTATATTAAAAAAGCGCTTGAACTTGGTTTCACGGCCACCGGTTTTTCCGAGCATTCGCCTTTGCCGTTTCCCACATCCTTTTCATTAAAAGAAGAACGCATTGACGAATATATAGAAATCATAAACAGGTTAAAAGTAAAATACCAGAATCGCCTTGCCGTTTACCGTGCGCTTGAAATGGACTTTATCCCGGGTATATCTGACGATTTTGATGCCTGGCGCAAGCGTTGCAGAACAGATTATCTGATCGGCTCGGTCCATCTCGTAAAACCTGACGGCTTTGAAGACCTGTGGTTTACCGATGGCCCTGATTACAAAATTTATGATCAGGGGATTAAGGATTTCTTTGGCGGCGATATCCGGAAAGCGGTAAAAACATTCTATCATCAAACCAACCGGATGATCGAAACCCAGCAGTTTGAAATCATAGGTCATTTCGATAAAATTAAAATGCACAACCGTAACCGTTTTTTTACAGAAGAAGAAAAGTGGTATCGTGATCTGGTAAACGAAACCGTGGAACTCATTAAACAAAAAGACCTGATCGTGGAAATAAATACCCGCGGGTTGTATAAAAAACGGTCGGAAACCCTTTTCCCTGACGGGTATGCACTTCAGCAGGTAAAAGAGAGGAACATTCCCATCCTGATCTCCTCCGATGCCCATCAAGCGGAAGAGGTCAACATGCTTTTCTACTATGCCGTCAACTATCTGGCGGGAAAGGGTTTCCGTAAAGTCATGTTTTTTGAAAACGGGAAATGGACTGAAATACCGCTGAAATAGAACCGGACAAAGACATTTTATTTTGTCTTTTTCCGGTTGGGGAAAAACAGTATTTTTGAAAAATAAACCTGAATATTCATTCAAAACAATAATCATGAAAAGGCACCTATTTATTTTAACGGCATTTGCACTGATCATGGCCGGCTGTTCGGGAAACCGGCAGAAAGAAAATACGACGAAAAAATCAACGGAAAAGACAGCAGCGGTTTCGCAGGCAGGGAAACAACTGTTGACTAAAGCCCGGACTTTTTTCAAAGTTTTGCCTCACGAGGCAATTAGTCCCGAAAACCCGATTACTCCTGCAAAGGTAAAACTGGGTAAAATGCTATACTTTGACAACCGGCTTTCATTACACAACACACAAAGCTGCAACACCTGCCACAATCTTCTCACTTATGGGGTTGATCATTTACCCACTTCGCCGGGAGACAACGGTGTGCCCGGCACCAGAAACTCGCCGACGGTACTGAATGCGGCTCTGAAAACAGCCCAGTTCTGGGACGGGCGTGAGGAAGATGTGGAAGAACAGGCCGGTGGTCCGATACTGAATCCTGACGAAATGGCTATGCCAAACAAAATGGCAGTTGACCGCCTGAAAAAAGACAAAACGTATCGGGAGCTTTTTAAAGCGGCATATCCTGATGATATAGAACCTGTTACATTTAAGAACCTCCGTTTTGCCATCGGCGCTTTTGAAAGAACATTGATCACACCCTCTTCCTTTGACAACTACCTGTCGGGGGACTTTAATGCGCTGAACGAACAGGAGAAAAAGGGATTGAAAACGTTTATTGATGTCGGATGTATTGCCTGCCATACCGGTGTTGTGCTGGGGGGGAACATGCTGCAAAAATTTCCCCTTTTTGGTCAATACAGCGATTATGTTAAAGGAAAAGTGGATTACGGAAAATATGAAGACACCAAGGTCGAAGCAGACAAATTCATGTTTTTTGTACCACAGTTGCGGAATGTTGCAAAAACAGCACCTTATCTTCACAATGGCAGTATCACAGAGCTGGATGATGCGGTTAAAATTATGGGGAAAGCGCAATTGAATAAAGACCTGACCGACGAGCAGGTAAATGATATTGTTGCATTCCTGAACTCCCTGACGGGTAATGTCCCTGCCGAATGGGGGCAGGCGCCATCTGGTCTGTAAGAACAGTAAAAACCGGAATATCTCCGGGTGAGAAGACTCCGGATGGCAATTCCGGAGAAACTGTTGGAACACATGAACAATGGAACCCGCCGACGCTGTACTTTGGCAGGCAATCGAACCATCGAGCCATCATTCCATCCTCTTTCCCTTGTCAAATTGACATTTTTATTTCTTAAAATCTGTTAAAAACCTGACATTTTTTTATCATTTCAGATGTCAAAAATACAGTTTAACTAACAGGCATCTAATTTGATATAAGTTGATTTGAAAAGAAGGTGAAATAATAATTTAAAAAAGGAGGGTTTAATCATGAAATTAATAAAAAGAAGTGATGACTGGGGTTTTCCAACCTTATGGGAAGACCTGTTCAACAACGACCTGGTTAATTTTCCGTCGTTTGTTGCGAGGGGAACAACGGTTCCTGCTGTAAACATTTCAGAAACAGAGGGCAACTACACCGTTGAAATGGCTGCCCCGGGAATGAAAAAAAGTGATTTCAACATCAATCTCGATCACAATGTGCTGACTATTTCTTCGGAGCAGGAAGAGAATAAAGAAGAAAAAGACAAAAACTTTACGAAAAAGGAATTCAGCTATCAGTCCTTTGAACGATCGTTTTCACTACCGGAAACCGTTGATCAGGAAAAGATCTCGGCAAAGTACACCGAGGGGGTATTAAAGGTTGTTTTGCCGAAAAAGGAAGAGGCAAAAACGCCATCGTCCAAAGTGATCAAAATTTCCTGACCAAGGAAAATTAACGAGGCCGGCTCTTTTGAGCTGGCCTTACTATGTTAAAAATTAAAAAAGAAAGGACAGAAAATGAAAAAAATGCTGTTAATCATGATTTTCTTTATCCCGACTACTTTTTGAACAGATGGGAGAAAAACATGGACCGGATGAACAGTACGATGAAGGAGATGGACTCGTTGAAAAACTTGTTTAGCGGGTTGTGTTACGGGTTTTGTTAGCTGTTGAAAGGGCTAATTAATAAAAGTTTATCCTGTCATCTTCAATTTCGGCATTGTCTTTCAGGGCAATATAAATTTCCCCCCTGTCTATTTGGGACTTCAGCCTGTTAAAAAGCCGGGTCTTAATAATGTCGAGATTATCAGGTTGTGAAGCTTTGGTCAGTTTTTTTAATTTCACAATAAATACACCACCTTTGCCGATGACAGGGCCAAATTTCTGGCCTTCTTCTGTTCCGAAAACCTGTCCGATAATTTCATTTTCGGTGCCATATCCTTTTATATTTCTTGAAACAAAGGTCAATGCCGGCATTTCATCCATTTTAAAATCAGCCAACCCGGCAATTTTTTGCATGTCATCGCCATAAGGTTTTATTTCAGTTAAAATGAGCTGGGCTTTCAGGTTATTATAAACTTTTGTATTCAGGCGTGTTTTTACCTGATCCAACGAAGGATAACCTTCCTGAATCCTGTTGGTCAGTACAGCCACAACAAACTGGCCTTCCAGGTCAAACACTTCACTTACCTGCCCCACATTTGTGTTATCTTTAAAAGCCCAGCGGATGATCTGTCGCGGGCTTTTGAGGCCGGCAATGTGGTTGTCCATTTTATGGATCTTTTGCGCCAGGCGCTTATTATACCCGTCTTTTTCTATTGCTGCATCAAACTCATCAAGATTATGTGTTTCGGAGGCTAGTTTACTGGCTTTGGCAAATATTTGCTGATAGGTTTGGTTGCTTGCCAACACTTCTTGATCAATCATGGCCACTTTAACCTTTTTTTCCAGGTCTTTTTTTCCTGTTACCTTAATAATGTGGAAACCAAATGGCGTTTCAACCATTGTTACCCTTTTGACTTTTGTGTTGATTACCGCTTCATTAAACTGATGTACCATCATGCCATCGGCAAACCATCCCAGGTTCCCTTTGTTTGTTTTTGCAGACGGATCGTCTGAAAAAGATAAGGAAAGCGCTTCAAGTTTGCCAGGTGATCTTTTAATCACATTGTACAAACTATCGGCAAGTTGTTTGGCTTGCTCTTTGGTCCTGGTAATTGTTGAATTGGCTTTGAGTGCCCCACGGTAAGAAATCAGGATATGGCTTGCTTTCAGACTATCGGGACGAAATGCCACATCCACAAGCCGGGCAATGTGAAAGGTGTTGTTTTCCATATAAGGTTTTGCAATCGTACCCACCGGGCTATTGAACATGATGGAGTCAATCTGAACAGGCAATTGCCCTTTGGTTTTCCAGGAACTATCATAAGGGTTATCGGAATTCAATTGAACAAACCGGGGTATGTCAACAGTTGTTTTGAATTCTTCATAAATCTGGTTGACTTCTTTTCTTGAATCCTGCAAATCTTTGATTGAAGGGATCACTTCAAAGATGACATAAGCAAAGTCAACATTGGGTTCTTCTTTAAATCTTTCTTTTTCTTTTTCATAAACGGCTGCATAATCCTCCTCGGTGGGATCAACAAGTGTGTCGGGTATCATCGCATATTTTCTTGATACATATTGGATATCCGCTTTATCGTTCTCATCGGAGTATTCCATCAACGCCAGTTCTTTTGGGATGTAATATCCCTTTAATATCAGGGTATTATATTTTTCCCTCAACCTGTCTTTTTTCAGATAATCTTCAAATTGAATCCATTGTTGTTTGATCTCAGGTTTGTTTTGATCAAGTGTTTCGAGGAACTGCATGACAATATTCCTGTCAAATTTCCCCGTATTGGGGTTAATAAATGATTGCTGCACCAAAGGATGGGGATTGGGGCCCTGCACCATGTCGAAAAGTTCATCTGACGTAACGGTCAGTCCCAAAGCATCATATTGCTTATTCATCAGGATGGTATTAACCATTTGACTCCAGGTGTTATTTTTAATCCTGAATATCTCTTCGGGTGTTAACTTTTCCTTTTTCTTTTGTTGCTTAGTTGCTTCAATATTCTGATCTACTTTATTGTTAAAATCAATAATGGTTATTTTTTCGCCTGCCACTTCCCCTGCAACTACCGAACGGGAACCCATGCGTTGTTTTTTGGTGAAGTCGCCCAAGATAAAAGCTGCCAATGCTACACCAATTACAATCACCAAAAAAGTGGAATGTTTTCTGATACTACCTATTACCGCCATCTCTAACTTCTTTTATTTTAAAATTTTGAGGTGCAAATGTACAAATGTAAATGGAAGTATGAAAATAAATTTCCAACATTCCCTGATCCCTTCTCTGTTTAATTCAAATATTGATTTTCAATACATTGAGTTACAATGTCCCTAAACGTGTTTTTATACAATCGGACTATTTAAGACAAAGCCGGTATTTAGACAAGAATATTAAGACACATATTGGTTTCATGTCCATGGATATGACATTGGCTGTTTGAAATTAGAAATATGAAATTACACAAGAAATAATCTGATATGGCAGTATAATACGTTATTTAATACTTGACTTGTAGGATATAATCCGAAGCTTTACCTCTTCAAGACGGTTATTGCTTGATTTCAAAATGGTAAAATGATATGGGGGAATGGCTATTTCTTCCTGTTCGGCAGGGATGCTTTCATAATAATGAAGAATAAAACCGGCAAGGGTTTCATATTCATCAGATATCGGAAGATTAAATTTGTATTTATCATTAAGATAATCTATTTCGAGGCGGGTGGAAAAGATGTATTCATCGTCCCCTATCTTTTTTTCGACGGTAATATCCATATCATACTCATCTTCAATTTCACCAAAAATCTCTTCGATGATATCTTCCATGGTCACAATACCGGAAGTGCCCCCGAATTCATCTACTACAATTGCGATGCTTTTGTGTTGTTTGATAAATATATTTAATACTTCACGTGCAGACATGGTTTCAGGATAAACATCAACTTTCCTGATCATTTCCTTTATTTCGCGAGGCTTATCAAACAGGTCATAAGCATGTACATACCCAATCAATTTGTCAATGCTGCCTTTGTAAACCATAATCTTTGAATGGCCGGTTTGAAGAAACAATTCCCTGAGTTGCTGAAGAGGGGTTGATAGTTCAATGGCTTCGATCTCGGTACGGGGCACCATGCAATCGCGCAATTTAATATTTTTAAATTCGATCGCATTCTGGATCATCTGAATTTCCCGGTTGATATCATCTTGATTTACAACATTGGGATTGTAGTCTTTTACAAACTCTTCAAGGTCAATTGAGCTGAAAGTATAACCCGATGTGGCCAACTTGATTTTAAAAACGTGTTTTAAGAGCACTTCAGCAATACCGATATAAAACAATATAAGCGGATAGAACAGATAATAGAACAGCCATACCGGAACAGCCACGATTTTGAGTATTGAATTGGGGTTGATACGGAACAGGATTTTTGGTATAAATTCGGCTGTGAACAAAATGATTAAGGTTGAAATAATGGTTTGGGTCAACAAAATCACAAGTTCCGAATGAAAAACACCGGGCAAAATACTGATCAGCCACGGTTCAAGGAGTATGGCCATAGCCATTCCATAAACCACCAGGGCAATATTGTTACCCAGCAGCAACGCGCCAAGAAAGCGCGAGGGGTTTTGATAAAAGACAGAAAGTACACGTGCCGGCAGTACATTTTTTTTCAGGTCCAATTCCTGTTTCAATCGGCTGGAACTTACAAAAGCAATCTCCGTTCCCGAAAAAAAACCGGAAAGTAAAATCATAATTATGATAACCAGGACTGTTGTGCTCATTACTTTTTTATCAATGTAAAATTAAAAAGAATCGTTGAGAAAAAGCATACCCGATTTAAAATGAGGAGGCAACCTGTTTTATTTTTTTACAGGAACGGTATCGTCAACCACATCCAATTCGGCACGGATATGATAGATGCTCCTGTCGGTAAATGATTCATTCGATCGCAGGCTGTCGCCATAAATAATTTTATCAGGACTGGTTATCTTTACGAAAGTATTGGAAAAAATGGTTTTTTTCCTTTGGTCCCACTCCAGGCTTTCCGTGTTTAGTTGTTCCTGCGTATCATAGTTTTTAACGAGGACATCATTACGGGCCTGCATAATTTTTCTTTTATCATACGAAATACCGTAATTGGCACGAATAAAAGAAACTGCCGTTCCGGCCGTATCAAAGAATGTGATCTCAAAGCCTTCGGGGAAAACCGAATAAGGATCTTTTCCTTCAAACCGTTCCATTTTGGGGCTACGTAATAAAACACGCAAATATCCTGAATCGGTTCGTTCGTATTCAATATTATAGGCAGATACGGCAGGCAGGGTATCCACCCGGGTAATTTCCTGAATAGTTGTGATTGAGTTTTCACAAGAAAAAAGCATCACCATAAAAATTAAAGTGATCATGCTTTTTAAAAAGATTTTGATCATTATGACTTTAGTTAACCGGCTATCCTTAAAGATGTTGATTTTCTTTAAGAAAAGCCATTATTTAGCTGCCCTAACCGTAGTCACTTCGTTAATCCAGCAACCTACGGTGTATTTATCGCCCGGGTTTAATGCATAAAAAAACAGTACCTCTTTCGACGGGAAATAAACCTCATAAGTATGTATCCTTTTGTTGGCCAGTTCGGCAAGTTCAGGATCAACTTGTTTGGCTTTTTTGTATTTATCAACAGCAGCCCAATAGGCTACTTTTTTTGTCAGGTCGTTGTCGCCGCATTTTTTGGCACTCATGGCATAAAGATCACCAATAAAAATGTAGGGTTGCCCCCAGGTGGGGTTTAGTTTAATCGCCTCCAGGGCCATTTGGCGGGCTTTCGGGAAATTATCGAGTGCCCGGTAAGTTTCAGCCAGGAAAATAAAGGCATCATCCACTTTATCTTTATCATTCATCTTGGTTGCATCTTCCATATAAGGGATGGCCTCCTTATATCTTTTTTGTTTCATATACATTTTCCCAATGGTATAAGCTGATTCAGGTGTGGGCTCCAGTTTGTATAACTTGACGGTCACATCAAAATAAAGCGGATTATCCGTGCACTTTTTATTATCAAGTATGGCAATGATCTTTTTCAATAAATCCACATCTTCCGGTGTTTGCTCAAATTTTTGGAGGTAAATCCTGGTTAGTTCATTGCATTTGGCAAAAGGCTCGAAAGTAGCATCTATATTTCCCATGATGTTGTTGTACTCTTCTTCCTTCTTGATATTGCCCTGTGCTTTATATCTTTTTAGGTTTTGTTCAATATAACCACTAATCATATCATAGGCGTCAACAACTGCAGCCGTATCCACATCCCCTTTTGAAGCCATTTTTGTTACAGCCCTGAAATAATAAACATAAACCGGCCCGGCGGTATTTGCTTTGTCAAGGTCTAATGATTTTTTCAGTATATCGTAGACTTTCATATATTCATCAGGCCTGTATTGATAAAGGGCAACACCTTTTCGTCCAAGGATTGTCCCTATTTGTGAATTGTGAGTTTTGCGGCTCAGAGGAAAATATCTGATCCGGGTGTCGTAAACCATCATCAGCGAATCAATTAAACTTTGTTTTTTTTCGGGAGTAGGTGCTTTTTTTATAAAATAATTAAGCATTTTGGCGCCGGCTATATAAATGTTTTCACTGGATTTGGGACAAGCACTGAAAACTTTTTTCCAGTACTTATAAGAATAATCAACTGTGGAATTACTAGTGTAATGGCTTTGTCTCCATTGTTTATAGGACTCATAATAAAGTGACAGGTTTTGAATACAGGTCACACTGTCTTTACCGTATTTTGGCAGGTTATCCTGTTGGCTGTTGGTTTTAACCGGGTTATCGGCCAGCGCTGCCAAACTAAACAACAAGCTGAATGCTACAATCAAAGTTTTTGTTTTCATCACTTTTAGCTTTAAAAGATTCATTATCGGTATTTTCGCTTTTGAAACCAGTTTTCAAAGATAGCAACTGCAAACGAAAACCGCACATAATTTTCCTGAATTAAATGATCTTGTGTGGTCCCCCTTGTTCCAACCTCAACAGCCAGATCAAGGGTTGTCCTGCTTCTCTTCATCGGAAAAGTTACCCCAAATGTTATGCCATATTCGTTGATCGAGTGCCCGAAAAGGTTAAGATATGAGTTGTTATAATTAAATCCTGCCCGATAGGTCATCCGTTTCAACAAAGAAGAAATGCTGGTGTGTTTAGGTGTGATCTGACCGCCAACAGAAATTCTATAGGCATTGTCCAGTGAATCGGATTGTCCGAAACTTTTGAACTTTTTCCAGTTCTGCCATTCAAAATCAGCGCCTACGAGCCAATTGTTATTTTTTCGGAAAACAGCGCCAAATCCAAATTTAGTCGGCAGAAGAATGGTTCCTTTATACTCGGGTTCATAGACCAGGGTGTCAAGTGGAAATTCCACGCCCCCGTTAAAACCGCCGTTCAAGGTATAGGCAATGGATGACCGTTTGGCATTCAGATTGAAAGAATTGGCATAGATAACCCCCAATGTAAGCAGTTGATCCTTACCCAAAGGAATATCATATTGTGCGCCATAATCAAAAACAAAGTCGGACCCGGTTGTATTGTGTTGTGTTTTGGTCCCTACAATATTTGCAGAATCAGGAAAGTAAATCATGCTGCTCCGCCTGGCCTGTCCGAAAAGAAAAGTTGCATCAATACCCAGACGTAAACGTTTCCCTATCTTAAACCCATTACCCCAGTAAAACTGGTTTATTCCACCACTTCCGTCAATACTGTTGATCACATTGGTAAAATTGTATTGACTCATGTCCACAACAATCTTAACATCATACCCTATCTTGCTAAATGGCATAACACCCAGGCTGGTCCTCCACCATTGTGTTACGGGGAACCCGAAAAACACATAATTCAAAGTCATTAAATTTGAATTTTCCGACTGAAGGGTCGTGCGATGATTGACATAATTACCAAATATGCTGGCATCAAGCACAAAAGCGGCTGAATCAATTGTTCCGTAAGAAGCGGGGTTCGCCGGGTTTAACATTCCCGGCCCCCACATTCCAATGGCTATTCCACCCATCCCTTCTATCTTGGTATTGATGTTCTTTCCGTGTAATTCTCCCAGTCCGTAACGTGAATAAGGTGTATTGATAGTGGCTTGGCCAACCACCATGGCTCCCTGGAAAAACATCACGATAAAAAACCAAGCTTTAATTGCTTTCATTGAAATCCAGAATTTTGTTTAAACCTGATAATACCAGATTTGGGGCTGCAAAGATGTTATTTTTTAAGGTTCTGTCAAAATATTTATTATCACCGCCTGTGACAATGATTTTTAAATCATCAAAACGATTCTTATATTCATGGATCGTTGCATCAACTTCCATAATTACTGCATTTTGCACACCCGACAGTATTGAATTTTCAGTGGAATCGCCAATCAGATCAATATTTTTATCAAAATCAGGTTGTATTAACGGTAAATTTCCCGTAAAAGTATTCAGTGATTTTAACCGCATTTGGATGCCCGGGCTGATGGCGCCGCCAAGATATTGGCTGGCGGCAGTGACCATGTCGTAGGTGATACATGTTCCTGTATCAATAACGAGTATGTTTTTTCCCGGAAACAGATCCTGCGCCCCTGCAACAGCCCCAATACGGTCGTTACCTAATGTTTTTGGTGTTTTATATAAAACCCTGAAAGGCAGTCTGGTTTGAGGGTTAAGAACAAACAGCCTGATTTTTGATTTCAGTTCATTATTAATGTTTTGATCATATTGCCTGACCGCGGAAACAATTGCAGACTTTATATTGGGTGTTGCCCTGAACAGATCGCGAATGTGCTCAACCGACAATTCAGGGGTTGTATGTAGCGCGATTAAATCGCGATTTTTAAAAATGGCAAGTTTTGAAAAAGTATTTCCAATGTCAACAACAAGTTTCATACTGATTAGCAAGGAAATTGCAAAAATAACAGAAGCCCCGAAAGGATTGAAAAAATTAAGATTTTTTTTGAGAAAATAAAAAAATGGTTACTTTTGTCGGCTCAAAAATCGGTGCCATAGCTCAGTAGGTAGAGCAACGGACTGAAAATCCGTGTGTCCCTGGTTCGATTCCAGGTGGTACCACAAAAACCCTCTGAAACAGGATGTTTCAGAGGGTTTTTGTGTTTTGGAAACATTTCCCTGTTGCCCACGACTGAAGTCATGGGCATGGGTTTCAGCCATCCCTTTCGGGACGACCCCCACGTCCCGAAGGGACAGGATGATCCCAAGCCATAGGTTTTATCCTTTGGCTTTCATCAAATATTTTTCATCGAATTACCCCCCGGTTAAAGTCTTCCCGCCTGGCCAGGCGGGTGAGAGAGACTTGGGCTGTGCTAAAACAAACCGAAACGCTATATTCAAAAAGGTATCCATATATTTAAGTAAGAAATTCAGAAGAACTTATTTTGAATGGCCGTTTTTAGCTTTGGCGTTGAAATACGAGGGCATTGATTTGTATGTTCTGAAAGCTGTTTTCAATGCAGTATCAAACCTTGTGGTCAAAAAGATTATTGAAGCAGAACCAACAGGTCAGTACTCCCGCCGCATCTGGTTCTTATACGAATGGCTGATGGATATCCGTCTTGACATCCCCTGCCTGAAAACAGGTAATTACATTGATGTGCTGGATGAAAAGCTTCAATATCCCGGCCCTTCGGAAAATTCGCCCCGCCACAGGGTGCGTAACAATCTTCCCGGAGTGAGAGATTTTTGTCCGCTCATTCGCAAAACGGAAAAGCTGGAAGCATACATCGCCGCCCGGCTGGACAAAATATCCGAAGATGCACTGACGCCCGTCCGAAAAGATATTCTGATGCGAGCAGCGGCTTTTTTATTGGTAAAAGATTCCCGGGCTTCCTTTGCCATCGAAGGTGAAAGCCCGCCCCAGAACCGGCTGCAACGCTGGGTACAGGCCATCGGACAGGTCGGCCGTAACGATCTGACCAAAGATGAACTGCTCAGGTTGCAAATACTGGTTATCGAAAACGAACGGTTTGTCAAATTCGGCTGGTGCCAACAGGGCGGATTCGTTGGCGAACACGACCGGGAGTACGGCACACCCATCCCCGACCATATTTCCGCCCGCTGGCAGGATGTGGAAACATTGATTGACGGGCTCATTGAAACCAACAATAAGCTCACCCGCTCTGATTTTGATCCGGTACTGGCAGCAACCATCATGGCCTTTGGTTTCGTTATTATCCATCCTTTTGTTGACGGAAACGGCCGGATACACCGTTACCTGGTCCATCATGTATTGACTAAAAAAGGGTTTACCAAAAAAGGACTGATCTTTCCTGTGTCGGTAGCCATTCTGGAACGGATATCTGAATACAGAGAAGTGCTGGAAGACTATTCCCGCCCCCGTCTGGAGCTGATTGAATGGAAACCCACACGCGATAATAATGTGGAAGTGTTGAACGAAACCATTGATCTTTATCGCTATTTCGACGCCACCTAAATGGCAGAGTTTTTATACAGTTGTGTGGCACAAACCATTGAGGAGATCATCCCGCAGGAAGTGGAGTATCTGCACCGTTACGACTGGTTCAGGCAGGCCATAAAAAACAGGTACGACATGCCCGACAATATGATTGCCCTGCTGATCCGGTTTCTGGAACAGGGGGAAGGCAAGCTGTTGAAACGGGCAGTAGAAAAGGAATTCAGGATGTTGAACGAAGAAGATATCGATCATATCGAAAGAGTCTATGCGGAAATTTTCAGATAACTTTTTAAAAGTTTGATTAAAACCACTAAAACGGAAAATCATCCAACGATTGCCTGGACTCATCCATCTTTCAGGTACTGCTTGCCCGCTAGGCCAATGCTATTGACCTGAAAGGAGGAAGTCGCTCATCCTGACCTATCGGGTGGCGCTGCCAACTTTTAAATACAGTTTATAAATCGAAGGTCTAATCCGTAGTGCCCATCAAAAAACCCCGGCTGTTAGTGCAGCCGGGGTATATATTATCATGAATTAAAGTTTACGAAAGCGGCCACCCTTTGCTTACCAGGCACTGCAATGCGTTTTTCTTCTTTTTCGGATACCCTGATTTGGCCACATGGTCAATGATCTCGACATAGTTGCCGAAATTGATCAATGAATCCCGTTGGGCATCAATTAAGCGTGGGGATACTTTGGAATGGAAAAAAGGTTCAATACCCAATTTATACCAATCATCATAAATTAAATTGCCATGCTTATCTTTGCGCAGGTATTTCATGCGCTGGTCAGCAAGAAAACCAGAAAACTGCCACGCAATCTCATGACATTGCGCTTTGGCAAGATGTAATTGTTTTCTGAAAAAATCTTCATCTGTCTTTTCCTGCACCCTGGCTTTTTTCCCCAGATTGTAAAGCCCCGTGGCGGCAAACCCCACTACTAAAACGATTAAATATCCTGTCATCTCTTTTTGATATTTATTTATGCTATAATCCTACTATGTAAGCAAACTTACCTTTAACACACACTAATGTTCACAATAGCAAAAAAATATTATAAATATCGTTTGGGTCACTCCTCGATTTACAATTGCAAAGAAAACGATTTTTAAATCATGGAAGATTTGTAACCTTTAACAATTTATTAACAAACAGGTAATTAACAAAACAAAACCGGTACATGGTTGTTTATATATTTCATATTCAATCCTTTTCAGTCATTCTGTTGGAAAATTAACAACAACTGACTATCCCAAAAACAAAGAAATTAACACAATTGGATTGTTAATGTAACCTGTTTATGTTCAATCGTATCGTCAAATCAAAGCAACAATGTTTTGGAAACAAGGACAGAAACTAAATTTTATATACTGACTTCATCCGTTCAGATCAATAAAACATGCAGATTTGATCATTTTAAAAATGCTTAAAAAATAATCTATACTTTTGCCTTCCTGTTTTAAACCAATAAATTAAATATGAAACGAGTTTTGATTGCCACGGGTGGCGGTGATTGTCCCGGTTTGAATGCTGTGATCCGGGCTATTGTCCATCGTGCCTCACAAGAGGAAGACTGGGAAGTACTGGGGAGTATACAAGCTTTCAACGGCCTGTTGTGGGAACCAACAGAAGTTGTTACATTGGATAACAAAAAGGTTGCCGGCATTCATTTCCAGGGTGGGACCATTATAGAAACCACCAACAAAGGCGGGCCTTTTTCCTGGCCGGTAAAAAACAAAGACGGAACCTGGACAACCGTTGACATGTCGGATGAAATGATCAGGAAACTGCAATATATGCACATTGATGCGGTGATCAATATCGGCGGTGACGGTTCGCAAAGCATTTCACAAAAACTTTACGAAAAAGGATTAAATATAATTGGCGTTCCCAAAACAATTGACAATGACCTTTCGGCCACCGATTCCACATTCGGTTTTCAAACAGCAGTTCAAATTGCCACCGAAGCAGTTGATAAACTGGTAACCACGGCAGCCAGCCACAACCGGGTTTTTATACTGGAAGTAATGGGGCGCAACGCCGGGTGGATTGCCTTGAATGCAGCCGTAGCCGGCGGGGCTGAGGTTTGCCTGATCCCCGAATTCCCTTATGACATTCAAAAAGTGAAAGAAGCACTGGAAAAAAGGTTTCACTATGATCGTGGTTTTGCAGTGGTTGTGGTTGCCGAAGGTGCTCACAGGCAGGGGGGCGAAATGGTTTATCAGGACAATCTGGAAGTCGGATATCAGAACAAACAACTGGGAGGGATATCACGAAAACTGATATCGGAACTGCAGGAAGCCGGCTTTGAACATGATATGCGTGAAACCATTCTTGGCCATCTGCAACGGGGTGGGGTGCCCATCGCTTACGACCGTGTTTTGTCAGCCCAGTTTGGTGTGAAAGCTTTTGAAATGGCCATGAACGGAGAGTTTGGCAAAATGGTTGCCTATCGCCACCCTGATTTTGTTGCCGTTCCGCTTGAAGAAGCCATTGCCAGACCCAACCTGGTGACTGCCAACAATGCGCTCGTGAAAACAGCCTTAGGGCTTGGCATTTCTTTGGGCTCATAAATCAATACGACATTAATCAAATATTTTTTCTTAAAATACATATTCATTTTAACTAACTAAAAATTAATTTATATGGAACAAGCACAAGTGTACATTAAGATGATCACTGATTTTGCAACAACTTACGGATTAAAATTAATCGGGGCAATCATAGTTCTGATCATTGGCCTGTGGATCATCAAGGTCATCATGAAGAATATTAGAAAGGTCATGGACAAGAGAAAAATGGATGAATCCCTGAAGCCTTTTTTGCTGAGTATACTCAGTATTTTACTGAAGGTCTTGTTATTTATCAGCGTACTGACAATGGTGGGCGTGCAGATGACTTCCTTTATTGTCATTCTTGCAGCCGCCGGCCTGGCCATAGGCATGGCTTTGTCAGGCACCTTGCAAAATTTTGCCGGCGGGGTGATGATATTAATTTTTAAACCTTTCCGGGTTGGCGATTTTATTGATGCGCAAGGATACATGGGCGCGGTAAAAGAAATCCAGATTTTTATTACCATCCTCACCACTCCCGATAACAAAACGGTGATCATTCCCAACGGAGGATTGTCAAACGGTTCGCTGGTTAATTACAGCACTCAGCCAAACCGCCGTGTTAACTGGAGTTTCGGTATTGCCTACGGTGATGATTTCGACAAAGCAAAAGCCATGATACTCGACTTGATAAAAAAAGACAAACGCATCCTGGCTGACCCACAACCATTTGTTGCCCTTGGCGAAATGGCAGACAGCTCGGTGAACATTACCGTGCGTGCCTGGGTAAAAGGAGAAGATTACTGGGGTGTATTTTTTGATATGAACGAGAAATTTTACAAAAACGCCGATAAAAACGGGTTGAGTATTCCTTTCCCGCAAATGGATGTTCACCTCGACAAAGCATAAACCGAAAATTTTAATACCATGAAAAAATCATTTTATATATTACTTTTTTTGACCGGGCTGGCGCTGAACAGCCCGGCCCAGTCAAAAATTTATGCCTCCGGGGGATCGGAAATGATATTTTCTTTTGCCCAAATTGATAATAACGGCATTACCGGCGGAAACATCATGCGCTGGTCACCTGTTTTCAATGTACAGGTTTATGGCAATGTTGACTTTGGAAAACATTTCGGCATCTTTTTCGGGGGGGCTATCCGGAATGTGGGTTTTATTTATAATATGCCTGACACTAATTTAAAGAAAAAATACAGGAATTATAATTTTGGTATTCCGGTGGGGATAAAAGTGGGCAACATGCACAAGTTTTTGTTTTTTGCCGGTTACGAAATTGAATTTCCATTTGCCTATAAAGAGAAAACCTTTATTTCCGGGGCAAAACAAGACAACAAGATCATAAAATGGTTTAGCCCGAGGACACCTTCTTACTATCATACAGTGTTTGTAGGTTTGCAGTTCCCTTACGGGTTCAACCTGAAATTCAAATATTATTTCTCGGAATTCTTTAATGAGAATTATACCGACAACGCAGGCAATCAACCCTATATGGGATTGAAAGCCAATGTGTGGTACATTTCCCTGGCTTTTGCCGTATTCAGAAATTACGGTGAATATTACAGGCCGGATAGCAATAAGAAACATAAGAAGAAACAGGATTATTATTAAAATCCTGTTTTCCGGTTAATGTTTGCAGATGATATTATTTTTTTTCTGCATCTTTTAAATTTTGGCAGGGATATTGTTTGTTTTGTACAATTGAAAAATTCCCTGTCAACGAATTAACATTTCAATAATGAGACACATTATCATCATTCTCTGTTTTATACTGACCTCCTCATTTGTAGTTGCCGAAGGTTCAGGCCTTCATTGGCCGAAGGAAATAAAAAAAAACGAAACGGTAGTCGTTTTATATCAGCCACAACTTGAATCGTTTAAGGGGAACATCCTTGAAGGTAGGATGGCATTATCGGTAACGAGGAAAGATAAAAAACCTGTTTTCGGAGCCCTTTGGTTTAAAGCACGTCTTGCAACCGATCTGGAAGAACGTACAGCCGTTCTGGAAAAATTAGATATTCAAAAAATTGTTTTTCCGGGAGTGAAGGATTCTGTAAAAATTGATAAATTTTCCGAGTTGTTTAAACAGGAAGTAGAATCATGGAACCTGGTCATGTCACTTGACCGGATACTTGCCGGACTTGAAGAGGTGGAAAATCTGAATGAACTGTCGGTGAAACTTAACAATGCACCTCCCGACATTTATTTCAGGACCAGCCCGTCGGTTTTGATAACAATTGACGGCGATCCGATTTATAAAAACATTGAAGGGGCGAACTTTGATTATGTTGTTAATACGGCGTTTTTTATTGTCAAAGATTCAAAAAACAAATATTATATCAAAGGTGGAAAATTCTGGTATGTGTCCAATGAAGCAACGTCAGGATATACTGATACAAATAAGGTGCCTTCGGACATAAAAAAATTCGCCGATAAAAATCTTCCCAAAGAAGAACAGGATTCGGCCACAGCATCTCTTACAGAAGCCCCCGAATTAATTGTTGTTACCAAACCTTCCGAATTGATTACAACTGACGGGGATCCCGATTATGCAACCATCGAAGGGACAACCCTGCTTTATGTATCCAATACGGAAGGCGATATTGTGATGGATATCAATTCGCAGGTGCATTATGTTTTGCTTGCGGGAAGGTGGTATAAATCCAGCTCACTGGAAGACGGTAGCTGGACATTTGTTGAACCGGCTGACCTGCCTGCAGATTTTTCAAAAATTCCCAACGATTCGGACATGGCGGACGTGAGGGCAAGTGTACCCGGCACACCGGAAGCGCAGGAGGCTCTGCTGGAACAGACCATCCCCCAGACAGCAACGGTGGACAGAAAAACGGCCACGGTTGAAGTAAAATGGGACGGCGATCCGAAATTTGAAAAAATTGAGGGCACAAACATCTCGGCAGCCAAAAACAGTGACAAAACCGTATTGCTGATCAAAAACAAATACTATTGTGTGGATGATGCCATCTGGTTTGTTTCCGATAACCCTTTGGGCCCATGGACAGTAAGCGATGTGCGCCCCGACGAAGTTGACCGGATACCCCCCGAATCGGAAGCCTATAACGTAAAGTATGTTTACATCTATGAATCTACGCCCGAAGTGGTGTATGTAGGTTATCTTCCGGGATATACCTGGTCGTTTGCTTACGGTGGTTGTGTGGTTTACGGAACCGGTTACTGGTATCGTCCCTGGTATTACCACTACTACTATCCCCGTCCGGTAACATGGGGGTTTGGCGTACACTGGAATCCTTATACCGGCTGGGGATTTTCATTTGGATTGAGTTATGGATGGATAGGCTGGGGCTTTCATCCTTACAGCAGGGCTTACTGGGGTCCGCGGGGATATCATTATGGATACAGACATGGTTATGCCAGGGGATATAATCATGGATATTATCGCGGTGCAAGGCATGGTTATGCAGCAGGTTACCGGGCAGGACAGCGTAACTCATACAACAATGTTTACCGTAACCGGAATACGGGGGTGAAGCATACCGGTACTGCTCGAACACAACCGGCCAACAGAACCCTGAACAACAAAGCCCGTCCTTCCACAAGGCCAAACAATGTTTTTGCAGACAAGAAAGGAAATGTTTATCAACGTGACAAAAGTGGAAACTGGCAGAACAAAAATAACGCAAAACCTGCACAAAGACCTACAAATCAACCGTCTAAACAACCGGCAACTCAACCTTCAAAAGGGACAACTCAAAAGCCCCAGGCCAGGCCTTCAACAGGACAAAACAGGCAAACTCCTCAGCAAAGGCCCTCTGTTTCAAGTCAGCAAAAACAGCAGTTGAACCATTCCTATCAAAACCGTAACCGGGGAAATCAGAACTATAACCGTGCGCGTACATCAGGATATGGTGGCGGCGGTCGCGGAGGGGCACGGGGCGGACGGCGGTAGAATTTTTACCATTATTTTAATCCTTTCACGCGGGGAACGCCTGCCACAAAATCTTTCAAATAAAAAGGTTCGAAATAGGCCACATTTTCAAATTCCTGCTTGTTGAATTTCTGTTCGGAAAGCGTTGCCATAAAATCAGCAGAAGGATAAAAATCATTCATAAACACAGCATTTTGCTGATGGTTTAACACTTCCCTGCATTTAGGTGCGCCATCACCTGCAAAAATTATTTTGTTTGCGGGGAGCAAATCGTGGAAAGAATTTTTGTCAACAATGACAGCTTCCGTCCCTTTTACCTCATTCAATTTAGAATCAAAAACAGCGGCGTACACTTCCATGCGCCGGGCATCAATCATGGGGCAATACAAAAAACCATCCGGGTTGTTTTCCCTTTCAATCATTCCCGCTGCCATGGATTTCAGCGTACCGATGGAAATCAGGGGTTTGTCAAGGGCATAACAATATCCTTTGGCAGTTGAAACGCCAATGCGCAGGCCGGTGTAAGAACCGGGGCCTTTACTGACGGCAATGGCATCAAGTTCCCGAAAACTTAATCCGGCATCTTTTACAGCTTTCTCTGAAAAAAGGGTAATGTTTTCGGCGTGTGAATTTTTGGTAAAAGAGTCTTCCCGTGCAACCACTTCGCCATCAATAGCAAGTGCAACCGAACAAACACGCGTTGAAGTTTCAATATTTAAAATGACAGGCAAACCAGTTATTTGTTTTCTCTGTTAATCCTTTTCTTTGAACAGATCTTTCTTATCAACCTTTTTTACCTCTTCACCGTTTTTTAAAAGCTTGGAAACAACCCGGTAAGGAGCGGTTATCACTTCATCACCCTCACTGATCCCGCTTTTTATTTGAATATACGTGTTATCCTGGACTCCGGTTTTTACAGGTTTGAGTAAGGCTTTTCTATCCTGATAAACAAATACGCACTCAATGAGTTGTTTTGTTTTGGTTTCTTCTGTTTTATCCTCCTTGCTTTTGCTCTCTTCCCGTTTTTCACGGGCCGAACGTAACCGGCCTGTGGTGTCAGCCCTTGTTGTTACCGCCTGAATGGGAACCGTAAGCACATTGCGTACTGTGGCCGTTTGAATTTCCACTGTGGCCGACATCCCGGGCCGGAAAGGAGAAGGGATTGGATTATCGGGCTTGATCAGGTCCTTATAAGAGGCTTTCAACATCCTGATCTTAACATCAAAATTGGTTACCTGATCGGCGGTAATGCCAACCGTATTTGCCGAAGTGGCAATTTCGGTTACCACCCCTTTGAACTTTCTGTCGAGATAAGCATCAACCTCAATGATGGCCGTGTCATTTAGTGATACCCTGACAATGTCATTTTCATTGACCTCCACGTTCACTTCAAGTACATTCAGGTTGGCAATACGCATGATCTCAGTTCCTGCCGAAAATTGAGAAGCCCCGGTAACCCGCTCCCCGACTTCAACATTCAATTTGGAAACCGTTCCGTTATTTGGGGCATAAATTGCCGTACGATCAAGGTTTTCTTTGGCTTCTTTCAAGGATGCCCTGGCACTTTTCACCTGAAACTGTGCTGAGCGGTAATTTTCTTTTGCAGCATTCACTTCGGCTTCCGCCACCTGGTAAGTTGACTTGGCTGCATCAAAATCGGCATCTGATATCACCTGCTTTTCCCACAGGGTTTTACTCCGGTTGAAATCCAGTTTTGCTTTGGTATATTGTGCCTTTGCTTGTGCCAGCCTGGCTTTGGCGTTGGCTTCATTAGCCTGTGCTGTTTTTAAGGCAGCATCAATCTTTTCATAAGTCGAAATGTATATTTCAGGATCAATCTTGGCCAACGGGGCACCTTTTTTTACAAAATCACCTTCTTTTACATACAACTGTACAACTTCCCCCGAAATATAAGGGCTGATTTTAATGTCTTTGGCCGGTTGAATTTTTCCGTTGGCTGATACGGTTTCTACAATTGTCCGTATCTCGGCCTTTTCAGCAGCCACTTTCACGCCACCCGACTCTTTATCTTTCATCACTGCCAGAATGATGAGGATAGCTACAACGGCTAATAAACTAATGATTAGCCATGTTTTTTTCTTGTTCGACTTTACCATTTCAATATGCGGTTTTAAAATGAGTTAATTCAACCTTTAAAAATATACTTTATTATGCAAACAGCTAAAAGAGTTTGTCTATTTTCCCCTGACGCCTGCAATATCACTTAGTGTCAGGCTCTTGCCAAGATAAAAATCCAGAATCTTTACTTTAAATATATAATCATACTTGGAGCCGGCCAGGTCGGATTCGGCATTGCTCAACTGAATTTTTGCCACATTGTAATCGGTGGAGGTAACCATGCCGACATTAAATTTTTCTTCGGTGTATTTAAAAGATTCGCGATAAGACTCTACCGATTTGTTCCTGGCTTTAAAGGTTTGATATGCAGCGATAGCATCAGCATAAGCCGATTCAATATTTTTGCGCAGTTGTAGTTTTTGCTGCTTAAGGCTGATGTTTACCGATTCGTTCAATATTTTTGCATTCAGTACATTGGTTGAAACCTGATATCCGTTAAAAATGGGAATGGACAAGCCAAAATATAAAGCGCCGTTACGGTTATCACTCAATTGTTTATCAAAAGGTTTGGTAGGGCTGTCAGGCGTAAAGGGGTCTTCTACAATCCGGTTTGAATAACTTGTCCCATAAGAACCGGTTGCAAATAACCGGGGGCTCCTCATCCCTTTGGCCATAGCTAAAGAACGTTGGGCACTGTAAACTTTATTTTCTGCACTCTTGATTTGGGGCATGATCGTAACCGATTTATTATAGATCATGCCCGGTGGTAACAGTGTCGGGGTTCCTGTAATTTCAAGTTTTGGTTTTACAATATCAAATTTGGCATTCGCCGGAATATCCAAAAGTTGTTTCAGGTCAATATAAGCCATTATCAGTTTGTTTTTTGCATCCACCAGGTTGGCCTCATCGTTTGCACCCTGTGCCTGAATATCATATAAGTTTCCTCGGGCAACGGTTCCTGCTTCTACCTGTTTTTCGGTCCTTGCAATTTGTTCTTTTGAAATATCCACCTGCCGCTGGGCATTGTTTGCCAATTCGAGATTAAATAAAATGGAAAGATAGGCCGCTGCGATATTCAGCGAAATATCATCCCGTATTTTATCAGAGTCATATTTTTTTGCCAAGTAATCAAATTGTTTCTGCCGGATGTTGTTGATCTGCTGCAACCCGTTAAACAGGGTTATTTCAGAATTAAGGCTGATAAAACTTTGCCGGCTCTGCTGATTGATGTATATGTTTGTTTGAGGGTCGGGGGCACGACCCCAGGCAAAATTCTGGCCGAAAGTGGAGTTTAACGAAGGAATCAAATTCAGCTTACTCTGTGTTAAATTTTCATCGGCCGATAAAACATCCAGTTTGCTTTGCTTTACGGTAAGGTTGTTTTCAAATGCATAATTGATGCATTTTTCCAGCGACCAGAGTTCCTGCGCAACAACGGTTGCGCTAAAAGCAATCATGCCCAGCATGATAAGCAAAATTACAGGCTTCTTTTTCATGTGAAATGTTTTTTGGTAATTTGAAGTTTGCTTTAGCTAAAAATGTGCCACAAATATAAATAATTGAAAACCAAACAGGCTGATAATATTATTTTTCTGACAGAAAAATCAGGTTGTTCAGTAAAAGACAGGTGTTGTCCGTTTTTGAACAGGTATTTTTAACAGGGATTTTCACGGATTGGTTACGATCTGATCTGCGTTTTCAATGCAGAACCGATAGCCGGTTCATATTCATCCCGATTATTGAAGAAATATCAGAATTTATAAGACAAATACACACCGGCATGGCCATAGATGGTAGTAGGGGCAAAGGAGAATTTGTCTTTTTTATCTTTCTTTTTATGAAGGAACGGGACAAGCCAGCCGGTCAGGGCCCCAAGGGCATAACCCACCATGACATCGGTGCGGTAATGTTTGCCCGAAGCCACCCGCAAATAAGCCGTCGCGGCAGGGTAGGCGGCAGCAATTGTCCAAACTGTGACCTTCCACCCGGTTTTCATATCCGGATGATATTGGGTGAGGACGGTGGCAACAAAAAACGACATGGCTGCTGTAGTGGAGACATGTCCCGAATAAAACGATTCCAGGCTATGGGGTCCGGTTCTTTCATCCAGCGGCGCATCCTGATTATAAACATACGGACGCGGCCGGTTGGTCAGATTTTTCACTGTGGTCATCAATCCGTAATTGATGCTCATCACCTCCCCGGCCATCAGTACCAGCCAGCCAAAATCCTGTCTTGTGGATTGGGTAGTCAAAAACAAAAGTGGTGACAAAATGGATCCGATAAACAATACATCGCTCGCTCTTGAAAGCCCGGGGTCCCAGTTGTATGTTGCATTGCGGTCAAACGGGTTGACTTCACTTCTGTTGATCGTATCCAGCCCGGCCATGGTATAGGGTTTAATGGGATTGGTCTGATCAATGACAATACCTGATAAAACCAGCCCCCCTGAAAGGATCAGATAGGGAGTTTCGTGTTTCCAGCCATAATTGTATGGGGAAAGTGCAGTATGACGGTTGTTTTTACATAGCCAGCACTTCTGAATATTCAGGCTGTCTTGTGCAAACGCATTGGCAAACAGGAAAATAAAAAAAAGTGAAATGATCAGTTTCTTTGTTTGCACCCGGTGATAATATGATTTAATAAGATTTTCGTTTTTTCTATGTTTTCGCAAAGCTATGGAAAATAATGCTGTTACAAAAAATTCATTAATTCTGATTTCAAATTACAGTGTTATGGACTACAGCTCATTAATCCTTTCCGCCGCCTTGGAAGCCAACTGTAACATATTGTATTCCGAAGAAACCAACTGATCGAAAACAAACTCCGGATCATCAATCCGTTTAAAGAGATATAATGCTCCCTGCATCAAGTCTTGTTCGCCACCCTGCGGCAGAACCGGAGCTGAAACCCCAAACACGGGTATACTACTCAATCTTCAAAAATACAAATATCTTCCCGGTAAAAACTTCCGGGTAATGTCACTCAAGCTGCCGGTGTAAGTTACTGTTATTGCCAGAGACGTAAGTCTCTGGATATTAAAAGTAAAGGCAACAGCTCCGTAGGAACGACATGTTTTTTATTCACAACCTTTGCTTTGCCCCAAAGCCTATAATAGTAACCGTTACAGAAGATCACAGCCTGCTTTTTGTCCATTATGCCTTAATTTTGAAACCGGTTGGCTCGCCTGGTTAATTTTATTTAGCAATCTTCACCCCATGCCAGAAGGCAATATATCCTTTGATCTTTTCTGCCAAAGATGATGGGTCGGGGTAAAACCAGGCCGCATTTTTATTGGTTTTGCCATCTGCCTCAACATGATAGTACGAAGCGGTACCTTTCCAGTGGCAAACTGTATGTGTATCGCTGTCAGACAGGTATTCCTTATTTACCGATTCGGGGGGGAAGTATTGATTTCCTTCAATGTTAATGGTTTTGTCACTTTCGGCAATCACTTTGCCGTTCCATATTGCTTTCATCGTGTTGAAATATTACTGATATAGTGTTTATGGTTTTGTCGTTATTCATGCTGATTCCTGACAAGAAGGTAATATTTCTGCCATTTAATTATTTATCAGGAGCTCCGGTTTCATAAGGATTATCCGGGTCGTTGCTCCATTCAAACCAGCCGCCGTCAAAGACCGAAACACGGGGCCAGCCCATCAGCCAGGCATTATAAAAAGCTTCGCTGCCACGCCATCCTGTTCCGCAATAAAAGGCAAGGTGTTTATCAGGGGTTATTCCTGCCTCTTCCCATATTTTGGCAACCTCATGAAATTCCCGGGCCGTGTGGTCGGGGTTTCTGTAATTTTCTATATGATAGGCATCCGAGCCGCAGTTTCCGAAAACAGCACCGGGAATACGTCCCTTCTTTTCGATGTAATTGTAACCGCTGACTTCACCGATATATTCGGGCCAGCTCCTGACGCAGACCAGTTCCGCATCTTCCGAGGCAAGCATCTCCTTTGCTTCGTCAATGTCTACAACAAGTTCCGGTTGCGTGGGAATAGTTGCCCCGAAATCTTTCACCGGCTTTTTGGAGACATCTTCCGTGCTTGTTTCATAACCGGCATCTTTCCACGATTGAAATCCGCCGTTGAGTACTCTTACGTCCTTCACTCCGGCAACCATCATAATAAACGCACAGCGGATAGCCCCGATATGTCCGGCTGCACTTCCGGGATATTCCTCGGCGTTGTCGGGGTGCATGTATTTTCCATAAAGGACAACGGTAGTATCGGCGGTAATACCATGTTGTTCAAAGGCTTCTTTTAGCTCTGGGGGAGTTCGGCGGTTCCAGGTTTCCGGGGATTCAAGGGCCAGGGTATCTATGTCAATGGCCCCCGGAATATGCCCCGACAAATAAGCATCCCGGTTGCGGTAATGGGCATGGCAGATCACGGTTTTTCCTCCCGGATGTTCCGGTGGAATTCCGCCCTCAATAATCGTTTTGACCCATTCCGGATACACCAGATGATTGTAACGGGGAAGTTTCTCCATGGGGTTTTGCTTATCGGCAGCCCACTCCTCCCTGAAACCGTTATAAACTGAAACATCAGGGTAACCGGCCTTTTTAAACAGTTCTGCCATTTTACGGCTTTGTTCGTCGTCGTATCCGTAAACAATTAGTTTATGAAGCGGCAGAATCCCTTTTGACCGGACGATCTCAATCCAGTCCAGATAATTTGCCCACTTGAAAGGCAACGATTTGGCTCCTTTGATGTGCCCGCCCCTTTTTTCATTTTTACGCTTCCATCCGTTATAGGTATCCACGGGACGGACATCTACCGGCAGGCAATGATTATTAATAACGTGATTGTATAGCTCAGCGGTTGTGATTGTATGCGTATTCATCGAAGTCAGTTCTGTTTTTAAACCGGCAATTTAATAATTAATGAACCTGCAGTAAAATTAGTTTGAGCAAATACAAAGCAATCTTCAGGCAATAGTAACATCAATTATTTGGAAAGCTCCTTAGCCAACCCCCTGGCCCAGTCAATTATAACTTTTTTATCCGTATCGGTTAATTTACGGTCTGGATTATTCGTTTGAAACTTGTCTGGGGGCATTTTACCTTTTTCAAGTTTAGTGACAATTTTTGATAATTTACCAACTATTTTAGACGTTTTCATGCCTGCCGTTTTTTCATAATTCCATTTTATCTTTGCTTTGAACTTTCCGTCGGCACCGTGACATGGGAGGCATGAATTGTCCAGGATGGCTTTTACATTGTCGGGGACAACAAACTTTGAAACTTCCTGTGGAGGGGTGGGGGCATTTGGATCAGGTGTTCCGTTAAAGTTGCTTTGAAAGCTTACAAACCCAATTAAAAGAAGGGCGGGCATTGCAATAGTGAATAAATATTTCATTTTAATGGAATTTAAGTGAGTAAAAAATATTATTTGCAGATCGTTAAAAGCAATCATCCGGTGCTGCTCTTATAAAAAACAACGCCGGATGATTATTGATAAGAACTGTTATAAAGCATCAATCACTTTATTAAGTTTTTCCCTGATTTCAACCGCAATTCCGGCCAGTGCATCGTTCTCAACTGACATCATGGAAGCTGCCGGGTCAACGGCTGCAACCTCAACGGTGTTTTCATCCAATTGCTGGACAATAACATTGCAGGGCAGCATGGTGCCGATTTTATCTTCCTGTAGCAAAGCCTTATAGGCATAAGGGGGGTTGCATGCTCCGAGAATTGTGTATTTTCTGAAATCAACGCCAAGTTTTTCATTTAGTTTTTCCTGAATGTTGATCTCCGACAAAACGCCGAAACCTTCTTTTGACAGGGCTTCTTTTACCTGTGTGATGGTTTCTTCAAAACCACCTTTCTTTGTTTTATTAATGTAATACTTCATTTTGTTTTGTTTTTAAGAAACTGTTTAAGGTTATGTACTAACATTTAAACAGTCTCTTGGTTTATTTATTAATTAAACATAAAATTGGAATATTTATTATATGGCTAATGCTGATGATCTCCCGACTGTAAATTTTTACCCGTGTTCATCTTGTCCATCTTTTTTATGGTTTTGTTCATCGTCTTTTCATCCATTATCCCCTTTTCATTCATCATCTGCATCATCGCTTTCATCATATCCGGTTTATCCATCATCATGCCGATCATTTTCCTGCCCATGTCCGGGTCCTTTTCAGCTTTACTCATCATTTTCCCCATCATTTTGTTCATCATTTCCTTTTGCATGGCGGGATTTTTTTCCATCATCTTGTGCATGTTCGCCATCATCATCTTTATCATATCCTGCCTGGCTGCCGGATCATCTTCTGTCATCTTCATCATATTGCCCATCATCATTTTCATCATATTATTGCGTACGGTTGTGTCGCTTTGGGCATGTTTCATCATGCGGCCCATCATGGTCTTCATCATGGTTTTGCATGCGGTGGTGTCATTTTCCGTCATCTTCATCATTTTCTCCATCATCTCCTGTTTGTCTTCGGTCATACCGGCCATCGAGTGGCTTTTCATCATGGTGATGTCCTGCCTGTTCTTTTTCATGTCGGTCATGAAAAGCTTCATCAGTTCAGGATTGCTTTGAATCGCGTTAAATACTTTTTCGCGTTGAACAGAATCATCCAGTAACTTTTGTGCCTGTTGTTCCTGGGCAAATGTTACCGTGTTTAGCGTTAACAAAAGAAACGCTACGATCGTGATTTTTATTAAGGTTTTCATTTTTTAATGTGTTTAATTAAGGATTATTAATAATTGATTTTGTTTATTGATTTTATCTGATTGTTGAAATAACATTAGACCGCTATTTCTTATTTATTGCCTTTTCAGTCTTAAAGCATTTGAAATAACCGATACCGAGCTAAAGCTCATGGCTGCCGCAGCAATAACGGGGCTGAGCAAAAGGCCGAAAACAGGGTAAAGTACTCCTGCGGCAATGGGCACACCTACCGAATTGTAAACAAAAGCAAAAAACAGATTTTGCTTGATGTTCTTCATCACTTTATGGCTTAGTTCACGTGCCCGTACAATGCCGTTCAGGTCGCCTTTAATCAAGGTAATCTCGGCGCTTTGCATGGCAATATCCGTACCTGTTCCCATGGCAATTCCCACATTGGCCTGCATCAGGGCAGGAGCATCATTTATGCCGTCACCAGCCATGGCAATTTTGTGGCCTTGTTGCTGCAATTCCTTTACTTTATTGTATTTGTCTTCTGGCAGGAAGTCTGCATCAAACCCATCGAGATGAAGTTCATCGGCAACTGATTTTGCCGTAAATTTATTGTCGCCGGTAATCATGTGTACACGCAATCCCATCTTTTGTAATTCTTTAATCGCTTTTGCAGATGTTTTTTTAATTCTATCGGCCACACTAACAATACCTTCTATCCTGTTTCCGATAATCAGGAACATAACCGTCTGGCCTGTTAACTGCCAATCCTCAACCTCTTTTGCGTTTTCTGCCGGAATATTTGCAGAAAATGTCTCTGCCAGGCGGTGATTCCCCAGGCCAAATCTTTGTTTTTCGTAAACAGCCTGAACACCTTTTCCGGTAACCGATTCAAAATCGGATGCTTTGAATAGTTTTATTCCCTTTTCTTTTGCTCCCGCAACAATGGCATCGGCAATGGGATGTTCACTGTTGGCATCTACTGAAGCGGCATATCTTAGTACTTCCTCATCACTCAGTTTTCCAAACGATTTATATCCTTTTAAACTGGGCTTACCCTCGGTAAGTGTACCTGTTTTATCAACAATCAGTGTATCTACTTTATTCATTTCTTCGATGGCACTGGCATCTTTGACCAGTACGCCCGATTGCGCCATACGCCCCGTTCCAACCATAATTGACATAGGGGTAGCCAGGCCAAGCGCACAGGGGCAGGCAATGATCAGTACCGATACGGCATTGACAAAAGCAAAAACCAGCGCGGGTTCGGGTCCCCAGAAATACCAGATAATGAAAGTAAGTATTGAAATAAGCACAACGACCTGAACAAAGTACTTGGCCACAACATCGGCCAGTTTTTGAATTGGGGCACGCGACTGGCTGGCTTCGTTCACCATTTTAATGATCTGGGCAAGCAAGGTGTCGGAACCTACTTTTTCGGCTTTCATTTCAAAAACGGTTTTCCCGTTGATGGTGCCGCCTGTTACTTTATCGTTCACTGTTTTTTCTGATGGAATGGGTTCGCCGGTGATCATGCTGTCATCAATAACAGCAGTTCCCGAAGTTAAAATCCCGTCAACCGGAATTTTTTCACCGGGTTTAACCAGCAGTGTGTCTCCTACTTTTACTTCTTCCAAAGGAATTTCCTCTTCTTTACCGTTCCGGATAACCCGCGCTACGGGAGGGACAAGGTTTAACAACGCTTTAATGGCCGAATTGGTTTTGCTGTGTGCCCGCAATTCGAGTACCTGTCCCAGCAAAACCAGGGTAAGGATGATGGCTACCGCTTCAAAGTAAAGATGCACATTGCCCTGTGCGTCTTTAAACTGAACAGGAAACATTTCGGGAAACAAAAGCCCGAAAATACTGAACAGGTAAGCCGCACCCACACCTATTGTAATGAGGGTCCACATGTTTGGCGACCACCGCCTGACTGAATTCCATCCCCTGATGAAGAAATCCCAACTGGAATAAAAAACAACCGGTGTTGCCAGTGCAAACTGAATCCATGCCCATACTTTTACAGGAGCTAAAGATTCCAGGTTCACATACGAGGTGTAATCTGACATTGCAATAAAAAACACCGGAACCGATAGTGCCAGGGCAACCCAAAAACGTTTTGCCATGCTTTTATAGGCCTTTTCTTCTTCGCTTTCCACATCGCCTGACATGGGGATCAGGTCCATGCCGCATATCGGGCAGCTTCCGGGACGGTCACTTTTTACCTCAGGATGCATTGAGCAGGTGTACATAGTTCCTTTTGGTGTAGCGCTCACCCCTTTAATAAGGTGCATACCGCATACCGGGCAATCGCCGGGCTCATCATAGGTTTTGTCACCCTCACAGCGCATTGGGCAATAATAGTCGCCACCGGAGGCATGTTTGTCATGATGGTCATGATTGTGGCCCTCATGTTGATGATCATGTCCGTGATCGTGGTCATGTTCTTCCACTATACTTCCCACCGGAATAAGTTTCATGTGGCATACCGGGCAGTTGCCTGGCTCATCATACACTTTTTCCCCTTCGCATTTCATGGGGCAGTAATAGGATGTTGTTTTTTCTGTTTTTGTTTCACCGTGATCGCAGCAGTCATGATCTTCATCGTGGTTGTGCATTTCTGCGTTGCCGGTGTCATGTAAATGTTTGTTGTTTTTTTGTTTCATTTTTTTAATGTTTACCAAATATTTTTTGGCGAATTAATGTTTTGCAATATTAACTGATATGAAACTCATGGGTGTTACAGAATTATGGAAATGAGTTATATATTTTTGGGTTCTGTTGGTGATCGGGGATGTGGAAAACATAAAGACGGAACTATTCCGGTTTCTGACGGATGGAATCAGGAAAAGGTTCAAGTGGCAAATTATTTTTTAACATCCGGATTGCAAATCCGGATGAGCGCAAGAAGGTCATCGAACAATAAAAAGACCCGGCCCGTCAAATCCGGATTCAAAAATCCGGAAAATCTGAGCCGGGAGGGAAGTGGAGGGGGGTATTGTTTATTATAATATCCAGATGTGCTATCGTTAATTATTGTGTTTTATTTTGTGTTCTTATATTATAGAAAAATGCAATAGACACCCCACTCAGCCAGCCAAGGATAAACGTTGCCACCAGGCCGATTACAGTTTCCAGCCAGGGTATGTCCATCCGTATGATGGTTTCGGTGTTGAGCCCGTGCATGAAGCTGTTAAATACAAAGATGGTTCCTTCGCGTCCTGCTATCAGCATGATCAAAATGCAGCCGATATATAACAATACGCCGGTCAGCCCAAGGGCCAAACCAAGTTTTCTAATGTTTAATGTTTCCATGATCGTTAATTTTTAAGTTCAAATGCTTTTTTTATCATTTCATGATGATTTCCCGTTTCCGGTTGATATTTTCTGATTATTACGCGGTCACCTTTATCATAAGTGAAATAACTCCACATCCAGTTTAAACCGATAAGAAATTTATTACGTACCCCGATTATACTCATCAGGTGGATGAAAGACCAGATTAACCATGCGGGGAATCCGGATATCCGTAAGTTCCTTATGCTGGCAACTGCTTTTTTCTTTCCAATGGTTGCCATCGAACCTTTATCCTTATACTCAAAATCATCAACCGTTTTGTTGTTCAAAATGGCCAACAGGTTATCTGCGAGTTTTCGTCCCTGCTGAATGGCAACCTGGGCAACCATGGGATGGCCACGGGGATATTTCTTTGTTTCCATAACGGCCAGGTCGCCAATGACAAAAATGTTGTCGTATCCTTCCACATGATTCAGCCTGTCCACTTTGATCCTGTTTTGCCTGTTCAGCACGCTGATGTCCAGACCGGCCGGGACTTTCCCTTTAATCCCGGCAGTCCAAATTAAAGCGGAAGCCTTGATGAATTTGGCATTGTTCAATTTTACAATTTCACCGTTATACGCCTCAACAGCCGTATTGAGAAGCACCTCCACATCCATTTTTTCCAAATAGGAAAGGGTTTTGTCTGAAAGTTCTTCCGGCATTTCCTGCAACAATTTTCCGGTGGCTTCAATCAGATGGATTTTTATGTTGGTACTTCTTAGTTCGGGATAATCTTTCGGTAATATATATTTCTTGAACTCGGCCAAAGCACCGGCCATCTCCACCCCTGCCGGGCCTCCGCCAACAATTACCACGCTGCTTAGTGCTTCCTTCTCGTCTTTGTTGCAAGTAATTGCAGCCTGTTCCAGATTTTGAAGCAAATGGCTTCTGATATCCAAAGCATCCGGGACAGATTTAAGGCCGATGCCGAAACGGGCAATACTGTCAATCCCGAAAAAATTAGTAGTACTTCCTGTTGCCAGAACCAGATAATCATATTCAACAACGCCAATATTGGTTTCAATCCGGTTTTTCTGCGGATTCACATGCAGGACTTCGGCCATTCGGTAAGTCACGTTTTTATATTTTCTGAACAGTTTCCGAAAGGGAAAAACAATACTGTCAGGCGCTATACCACTGGTAGCCACCTGGTAGAGTAAAGGTAAAAACTGATGATGATTGCCTTTGTCTATCAGGATCAACTGCACGAGTTTATTTTTTAATTGTTTGATAAAAGACAAACCGGCAAACCCGCCGCCTACAACAACCACCCTCGGCAAAGTTGTTTCCGGTACACAGATTCGGTTGTTGTCGGAGCAGTTTTTATAATTATCTGTTGTCATTTGAGTATTATTTAATTCCGTTTTTATCGGTCGCTCTTTCGGATTTGCAATCCGAAAGGTTTGTACAAATCCTTTTGAACCTGATCGTTCTATATTTTATCTTCATACGGGTTGCACATCCGGATGAACCACAGTCATACAACAAAATCCTTTGTTATTTAATGCACAACAAACAGTTTCTGTTTTCCTGTGCCGGATATGAGCTTTTATCAGTTTCATGATAATATGGTTTTAAAGTGAACGGTCAATTGGCTGTTTGCAAAAATGCAACTATCTTTTTTATTTGTCCGGATGTCATATTTGCCCTTTCTCTCATGTGCAGGCCAATGGTTTCCCATTGTACGTCAGTGTATGAAGGCGGTGAAGGTATATTATGACACCTGATGCAGTTTTGGGCCCATAGTTCAGCACCTGACTTTTGTGCTGCAATTTCGCGCTGGGCTGTACAGCTACTGCTAATAATTGCAATAGCAGCAACTGCTAATGACAGTGTAAATATAAGAATTATTTTTTTCATTTTATAAAGTTTTTTATGTTTAACTCATTCCAAAACAAATCAATATAATAAGCAATAATTATAAACCGATTGCCCAGTGCACAAAGAGGGAATTTGATTTTTGAGTTTGCGGGCCCTCTTCTGCATCGGGCCCCCCTTCACTGTTAATGAATGCATAATTGATTTTGATTACCTGTCGCCAGCTTATCCAATAGTTCAGGCCAAAAGTTAATTCGCTCACATCTGATCCCCAGTTGGAGCCTTCCGGAGTTTTCAGTTTGGAATACCTGCCGATAATCTCAAGGTTTTTCAGGAAAGTCTTGCCAGCCATTGAGGGCCTGTAGCTTAACTGAGCGTAATATGCTCGGCTCAGATTATTGAAGGTGAACAAGTTTGCTGAATCACGGGCTTCTTCCACAACAGGGTAATAAGCATCCGAGACATTGGTTTGATTATATTGTGCTTTGATATCCAGTATGCCTTTTATCGGGCTGATCTGTTTGACAAATGAAAAATCCGCTGCCCACAAAAATGCCCTTACATCTTCATATACCGACCCTTGGTCACCAACTTTTCCTGTATAGAATGACAATCCGAGTTCCAGTGAAGAATTGTACAGCGGCAGGTATCCTATCCTGGCTCCTACGAATTTGTTGTTATTGTTGTCAATGTAATTCTGAAAATTCAGCATACCGGCCTCATCAGGTTCTTCGCTACCGTCTTTCAGACGCGGGCCGTTGGTGACATACACCGAATAGTTGATGTGTGTCCCGCCAATGGGTGCTGCCCCCCTGAATTCGATACCAATATCAGATGCAGGGGAGATTCCATCGTGCCCAAACCCCAATGGTTTTGTTGAAAGCCGGTTGATCCATGCCGGGTGAAGGCGCTCCATAAAGGTGCCGAACGGAAGCAGAAACTTTCCGGCCCTTACCATCAGGTACTTATTGATTACGTACATCAGGTTGGCATATTCCAGGCCGATTTCCAGCTCGTTTTTTTGCAGCTCAAATTCCAGCTCGGTCTCAAACATAAATCTATTGCCTTGTTTAAAGAGGAAAATCGGGGAAAACGCTGCTCCTACAAAACTTATGTCTTTGCCGTCGGGTGTTTTGTAATAATCCAGACCGGCATGTCCGTAGCCCCTGACCATAAATTGTGTTTTCCCGGGTTTAGAATCCTGGGCAACAATACTATTACCCAGTAAAAACAATCCTATCACTGTTATAAATATTCTTCTCATAATCCTTGTGTTTAAGTTTTATTATTTTGAAAGTGAACGAATGTAATTTACCAGTTGCCAGCGTTGTTCTTCGGTAAATATGTCCTTATAGGCAGCCATGGGCGGGTTCCCGTTGGTCATTTTCCAAAAGATGGCCCCATCGCTTTCGTTTTGCACCCTTTCGGACAGAAAACTGGCAGGCCTTGGATTGAGGGTCATACCGGCTACACCGTCACCTTTGCCTGTGTCGCCGTGACAAATTGCGCATTGTTGCCTGTACAGTTTTTTTCCTGCTTTGACAGCATCATCATTCCCTTTTAAAGGATTGGTAACCTGATCCGATTCCTTTGGCGCTTTCCATTCCCCTGCTTTCTTTTCCTGTGCAAAGGAATGCGCTGAAATAACCGATAACATTATGACTAATGTAATCAGCAAGTAACTGTTCAATCTGTTTTTCATATTATCTATATTTTGGTTATTAATAATTATTTATAAAGTTTCATTTTTTCATCTTTCGTTTACCCTGGCCAGTAACGACTGTACTATCTGAATATACATTTTGTTGCCCAGCCCGGGCAGTTGGTTTTCAGGAAAAAGTTTGTCAACTTCCAGTTGAAACGTCATGCTTAAAAGGCATGTGCTTGAACTTCCTTCCACATGATGAACGAGATGTCCTGTCCCCATGACATGATAATTTTGGGGATATATGATTCCTTCAATCTGAAAATCAAGCGGAGGATGTCCCCGGGTGTTGATGTAGTCAAGCCCCAGTTTTCCTTCAAAACGGATGTATTCGTTCGTTTTGCCTTCCAACTTGTTTTGAAGGGTATCGTTATCTGATCTTAAAGCCGATATTTCCTGTTTCATCATTACCTTTCCCGTTTCGTAATCAAGCAGGATGAGCAGTTTTTTTGATTTGATTTTTACAGGTTTGTCATTCAGATGTGCACTGATGATCAGGGTCCCGGCTGAAGTCTGGTATTCTTCCTGTGCGTAAACACTTGTAAAATTTATACCTGTAAACACCAACAAAAGAATGGTGTACAATAACACAGGCTTAAAATATTCAGTATAAGTTTTCATATATTGCCGGTTTTGCATATTTGATTTCAATTGCATTTATTTAAACCGCATAGTGAAATGAAGCCAGTTTAATATCTCTTGCCACCGGAAAACCAATATTTGTCAATATCAGTTTAAACGCATCAAGGTTAAAGATATCGGGTTCGATTTCCACGTACAGGTTCTCATCATCAAGGCATAAACTGATGATGCCGTCTGTCTTCATCACATGTTTAAGCTGCATCCTGAAAGCATGCTGTTCATTTTCGGTGAGTACCCTTTCTGTGTTCATCACTTCAAGACTGAAAGTATTTTTCATCGTTCCTGTTTTTAAAAGGTTGGTTATTCAATGTTAAAATTTTTAATTGACCCTCAGATTTTTAAACCAGGTCTTTTGAAATTTCCTTAAACTCTTGTTCGGATATTTCGCCTTTGGCATATCTTTTTCTGAGGATTTCTTTTGCAGAATCTATTTGATTTTCGTTTCTGCGGGTGCTTGTGTTTTGGACGGCTGTATAGATAAGCCAGAATAAAAAGCCCACAACCAGTAAGCCCATAATCCAGCCAAATCCCGTTCCCCATCCCATATTTCCGTAATTCATCATGATTATATTTTTTTAATGTTATTAATGATTATATTTTATTGACTTAGTGCCGGTTTCTCTTTGCAGTTAACAATTTCCTGAACCTGGCAATTTGTACAGGCCGTGCCGTCACCGGCAGGCGTTTCGTCAAGATGGCAGGACTCCCCTGCAACTTCTGCATTTTTATTAAAAATCAGCTTTAAACCCATTGCCGCCATCAGAAAAGCGATTAGGATCATTGCCACGATAAAAAGTTTTAGCCACATCATATCTATATTATTTAAAGGTTATTAAATGCTTACCCACAGCATTTCGGAAGCCTTCCTCCGAATTCTTTCCTGTTTTCTTCTCCAAGTTTTAAAATGAATTTGCGGAAGGCCCCCTGATTGTCGGAGCGATTCTGCATCTGAAAAGGGAATCGGGCCCTTATGAGCGCCTCTTTTAGCAAACCGGGAGAAAGCAATTGCTGATAATATTCGATTCTCACGAAATCATCTTTAACATTAAGAGACATGATTCCTCTCAATCCGGTCAGTTCAATTAAGATATTTTTGATCTCTCCGGAGTGAAGCAAGCGTGCCGGTCTGAATTTTTCAATTGAAGTTAATGCATCCATTTTTTTATCTTTTAATCAAATTTGTTGAATTTAAACGCCCCGTTTTTAAGTTGAAATAATCTCAGGTCTGCCCTGTATGTGTTCTCTGATGAAAACTCGCCAATAGGGATCACTGTACCCGGGATTAATAATTGTAGGATCCGAATTATTCTTTTCATGACCTTGTGTTTTAAACCATTAACAGTTTGTCTGGGGAGTTTGACTGCATTGCAGGCATTCTGATAATTTTGCTTTGGGTAAAAGCAGAGCACCGGATAATTACATCCCGGAATGCCAGCAATTGCTTACAATAAGAAGGACTGTATGAGCGAGAGTGCCGCATTGTGCCCCGCTCGGGGGACAACAGGCAGGGGTGGGTTGCTTGTTGTATTTGCCGAAGCCACCTCTTTAAAAAGGGAATCAAGTTCAATGCTGAAAATATTGATCTCCGAAATGGTCATTTCTTCAACAACCGGTTGTGTGAAATCAACGTGAAGCACAACATACTGGTTTTCATCATTGCAGCAGTCGTCCTTCATATTATCACTGCATTTGTCTGCCGGTGAATCAACAGATACCGAAATAAGTTGATTGTTGCAATAATGCCTGGAAACAACAAAACCCACCGTAGAGAATATTAATAATGAGGTAAGAATTATATATCCGGCTTTTTTAAACATTTTGAATAATTTTCAGTTACAAAACTAATACCCTTACCTTTATTTATTGTTACAGAATTATTGAAATGAGTTATACCTTTTTTGGATTTGGCAGAAAAATCACCGGATATCCGGTAAGTTATACTGAATCTTATCAGGTTTGCGAGGCAAAAGCTGATTAGAATCAGTTATACCCGGAAGGATTTGATTTGTTTTATTTCAAACCTGTTCCGCATCGGTATATCTGTCTTACCAACAATATGACCAATGGTATAACTACGGCATGTATAAGCAACGGAAACAGGTATTCAAAAAAGAAAAGCAAAATAATTTCTTCACCACCCCTGTATCGGTGTAATTTTGTTTTTTCAATTAATAAAAACAAGGTTATGATACCTAACGATTTGACAAGCGATATAAAAACCCGCCTGAAAAGCATAAGAGGACAGATTGAGGGTATTATTAAAATGCTGGATGAAGGAAATGATCCGGAAAAAATACTCATACAGTTTAAGGCTGCCGACAAAGGTTTGCAGAAAGCGCACTACCTGTTGCTGGATGAAGTTTACCGCAAAATGCTGGCCATTAAAATTGTAAATGCAGTAAACAAATGCCCTGGAAATTGTGGAAATGAAGAAAGGATTGAATTTATAAGACAGGAATTCCCACATCTGAAACTGGATGAACTATCTGACAAATTGCGGGAAATGAAAGAAATAGAAGAACGGCTTGCCCGCTATAATGGGAAGAACAACAGTGAAATAAAAAAATCTTAATCTTTTCTTGGCGACCACCCCCTGTGTGCCCATAGTTTTGTGCCATGATTTTTTATTAAACATTAAATACACAAAGCCATGAAACGTCAAATTGAAATTTTTACAGCAGGTTGCCCGGTATGTGAACCTGTTGTACAGCTGGTAAAAGACACAGCCTGCGAAAATTGTGAAATAACCGTTTATAATTTATCGGAACCATGCGAAAGCAAAATTTGCGTAAAAAAAATGGGGGAATACGGTGTAAAAAGGCTTCCTGCCATTGCAGTTAACGGTGAATTGATAGGTTGTTGTACAAATGACGGGATCACAAAAGAAGATTTAATTAAAGCGGGTATAGGTAGTTCTTAAACAATGGGGGTTATAAAGTTAAGCAAAAAGGCCACGGTAGGAACTGCTGTATTATCTTCAGTTTCCTTAAAAGTGTGTTGCTGGGGGCCGCTACTTCTGACAAGTGTTGCAGGAGTTAGCGGCAGTTCAGCATATTTTTCGTGGCTTAGTGCCTTGAAGCCGTATCTGCTGACCATTGCATTCCTGTCTCTGGGATTTGCCTTTTACCAGGTTTACAAACCGAAAAAAAAAGAAACCTGTCCGGCAAATTGCAAAACTGAAAAAATATCTTTTTTCAGATCAAAACTATATGTATGGTTTGTTGCCGTATTTGTTGTTTTTATGACTTCGGTTTCTTTTTACCCTCAACTATTTCATCAAACAACCAACAAAACAGTTGTCATCGTTGACAAATCAGATATTCAATCGGTTAACTTAAAAATTGAAGGGATGACCTGTGCCGGATGTGAAGAAAATATCAATCAGTCAGTGAATCAATTAAACGGAATCCTTCGAATCAGGACTTCCTATAAAACAGGAACTGCCGAAATTGATTTTAACAAGCGTAAAACTGATTTGGCGGAAATCGTAAATGCGATCAAATCAAAAGGATATGCAGTTGCCGTTAAAAATGAATAAACTGTTTAAAACCGGTATGTTTATTTGTTGGTAAAACAATCAAATAATTTTCCGGTGATCGGCTAATGATTGTGCAAGTGCTCCCCCTCAGTATTCGGCTGTTCAAGAAAATTTCCCTGTGAACCCACCCCTTCGATGTACAAAAGCTGAGTACCGTAATGTCCGGCTTCACCCACACTATAGGCAGAAGCCCCCAGGACGACCAGAACAATTACCTCAAGCCACAGCTTTTTCTTTAAAACAAACATGGAAAGTGTTTTGAAAAGAAATGCAGCGAGGGCTGTCCACAAGGTATATGCTGCATATATTTCATGCTGTTTCAGGACCCAGGCTGCTGTTTCCGACAATCCGGAAGTATGCGGGTGGACAAGTTGCCCGGCAATGTATGCTCCCGCCAAACCGCCAAAAACAAGGAATAGTGTTACCCAGTTTAACTGACTCCTGAACACAAAAAGCCCGGCTAATTGTGTTAAAAAAGCGGTAAGCAGTAATACGATCGGAAAGTGTACAATCAAAGGATGCAAAGTAGGGAAAGATTCGAATGAAGCCTTTTCCATCATGGTTTCATGCATATTATGGAGGTCTTCCTGCATGCCGGCATGTTCTGCATCATGCATTTGGTCTGCCTCATGGGTTTTTACTGTATCTTCCTTTACTTTCTTCGTGTGTTTTTCGTCACCATGTGCATAAGCTGTTGATACGGTGTAAATGAGAAAAAAAGAAAAAAGTGCAGTTATTATTGCATATTTCATTTTAGCTTTTTTTATGATGAATGTTTTAATGTTTACTCATGATATGTTTTATTGTCTTAAAATTAATTGATCACAATTTTTTTAGTGTGCGGTACATTCCCTGCATAAACTTTCAAAAAATAAAGCCCTGAAGGCATATTGGAAACGTTTATTTTTATTTCAGGATTTTGATCATTTACCGTTTTTTGTAAAATCCGGTTTCCTGTCAGGCTGTACAATTCATAAGATGTTATCACAGCATTGCTCTCATGAGTATCTATTGTTAAGTTCCCATTTGTTACAGGATTAGGAAATAAAACAAATGCATCATCACCGGAAGTAATATCTTCAAAACCTGTTGTTGTGTCCACTACCTCAAACTGCAGCATCATGCCGTCATCTTCGTGCACGAGCATGTGGCAGTGGAGCATATAAGGAACCGGATCGTTGGCAAAATCTTCAAATTTTGTAATTAACCGGACGGTTTCCTGCGGTTTTACCAGGATATCATCTTTCCGGCCCTGTTCGCTGGCCGGCGGAGGAACACCGTTCCTGGTCAGCACATAAAACTGAACGTCATGAATATGAAAAGGATGAGCTATGGCCGACTGATTGGTAATACTCCATATTTCGATATTGTTTAATGGAATGGTAAAGTTAATAACGTCCATATCGAAAGTAAGGCCGTTGATAAAAAACCTGCCGTTCAACTGGTCAGGGCCCATGAACTCGGGCGTAAAATTGAGGGTCCGGGTGATATCGGCCGAATCTTCAGGGTATGGAGTTACCTCAACCAGTGAAGCCGGTATTGTTGTTACCGGGTCATTTGTGGGGGCAACCACATTGAACTCAATGATGTTAAAATCGGTGCCGTTCAACGCATTGGGTTTGTATCCATCAAGCGTCATAAACTGCATTGTGCCTGGATTGGTGGCACCATAAATACCATCCTGAAATTCGGAGGCATAACTCATCAGATGAATTGATTGTCCTTCCATAGCGTCAAAATCAATCAATATTTCGGCACGTTCGCCGGGAGCCATTTGCAGGCGGGTCAAAGCAAGTGACGCCGCAAGCAGTCCCCCGTCGGAGCCGATCTGATAAAACATACCGTTACCCGACAGGCCGATGTTGAACACGCGCTGCGAAGAACCGTTAAGCAGGCGAAAACGGATTACCTGCGCCGGAACATCCAGCGAAGGATCAATGGTGGCATTCACCATCAACACATCGTCATTATTTGAAGGTACAATGATTTGTTTCTGTGCGTCAAAATTCTTGGTTTGTATCACCAGCGGAAAATCGTCCACACCATAGCTGCGAGGCAGATCGAGGGCGGCTTCTTCGTCATCCCGCACGATGATAAAACCGGCAATACCCAGTGAAACATGCTTGTTGGTCTGCCTGTGCAGATGCGGGTGATACCAATAGGTTCCGGCCTTATCTATGACGGTAAACTGCGGATTCCATGTTTCGCCCGGCAGGATGATGGTGTGGGGGCCGCCGTCGTTGGCTGCCGAAACATGCATACCATGCCAGTGGATGGTAGTGGTATCGGCCAATTGATTGTTAACCGTGATGTCCACAAAATCCCCCTTTTCCATTATGAGCGTAGGGCCGAGTATGTCGCCGTTCGCCCCCATGGTGGTGGTATTGATTCCGTCGTAAAACTGAAATGTTCCATCCTGAAGATTGAGTTCGAATTCGGTTCCTGATAAGGTATCCGGGATGATCACCGGATTTTGGGCTGTGAGTGCAACAAATGCAAATAAAAGCGCGAGTGTTGAGAGTCTTGTTTTTTTCATGTCTGATGTAATTGATGTTAAATATGATTGTGCAATGATAGAACACATCATGCCATGAAACGTTACAGAATTATGGAAATGAGTTATATCTTTTTGGGTTCTGTTGGTGATCGGAGCCGAGTTGTTCCGGATTTGAAACCGGAAGAAATGAAAGTGATGAATTGCTGGGTTTTAACATCCGGATTGCAACCGTCAGTAGCCGGGCAAGAATCCGGATGAGCTTTGGAATTCAGATGGGCAGTTTATTGATGGTCAGAAATCCCGGCTGTCTTAATTTAAAATCAACTATCTTAAGTTGGTCGTTAATGAAATATTCCTTTGTTTTAAGGTAAGGTTTTTCCAGTTGTCTTTTTTTCAAATAATCTATGACTTTCTGTCGTTCTCTTATTTTCATCCTTTAAAATCAACAAGGTCGTTTTCCCCCATTTTTCTTGATTCCTCAATTGTTTTTTGAGATTCAGGTGGTAAATCTTCAAAATCAATCTGGTGAAAAAGCACCATGCCTTTAGACACAAAGTACTCATCAATCAGGTCATCAAATGTTTTAAACACTTTTCTTGATAATTGTTCACCGTCTTCTATTATTATAGTTGTCATTGGAAAACCTTTTTGTTCTTTTCAAAGATAGTCATAATCTAAACAACACTGCAATTCCGGATGAGACGGCAACAACGTTTTTCCATTAAAGGGTACCGGATGACAGGAAAAACATTTGTTAGCCAATAACATTCTCCTCTCCGGTTCTGATGCGGATGGATTTTTCAATTTCGGAAACAAATATCCATCCATCGCCACTTCTCCCTGTATATCCGTATTTCTTTATCACCTCTGTAAGTTTATCCATCTGGTTGTCATTGCAAATCAATTCAATTTTTACCACAGTGGAATATTTCTGGACCAGGTCAATCGAGTAACTGAAGAATTCACTGTCGGCCCATTGGGACAGGGCATTTGCATCAAGGACGGTCATACCCGTAACACCGGCCATCTCCAGTTTGCGAATAACAATTTCGGCTTGTTCTTTTCTAATGTAAGCTTTGATTTCTTTCATGAGTATTGTTCTTTAATTATAAAAATGAGAGAGGAAAGGTATCCTCTCCTCTCCCTATAGTTTGACTTATCCCTGAACCGTTTGATTTTCTTCACTGAGCAGGGCGTGTTCTTTTTTCAGTTTTCTTTTCTTAATGATATAGAAGAGAGCCGGGAAAATAGTAAGTTCCATAACAAAACTGGTAAAAATGCCGCCGGCCATAGGCGCTGCAATACGTTTCATCACATCGCTGCCTGCACCGTGTCCAATCAAAATAGGCAACAAACCGAAGAACAGCACCAGGACGGTCATCATTTTCGGGCGGATACGTTTTACCGCACCTTCGAAAATAGAATCGCGCAAATTGTGCAGGGTCTTGATTTTTCCTTGTTTCAGCCAGTTATCGTAGGCTATGTCGAGGTAAAGAAGCATGACAACCCCGGTCTCGGCACTCACACCAAGCAGTGCAATAATACCGACCCACACCGCCACACTCATGTGGAATCCGGCAAAGTAGAGGTACCAGATGGCACCGACCATGGAGAAAGGCAATGCGAGCAGGATGATACCTGTTTTTGTAAACGATTTTGTATTAAAATACAGCAGCAGAATCACCAATAGTAGTGTCAGGGGGATAACCAAAGCCAATGTTTTGGCAGCACGTTGCATATATTCGTACTGGCCGCTCCACACCAGCGAATATCCCTGGGGCAGCTTAATCTTCTCACTGACCACCTTCTGTGCCCTTTCCACATACGTCCCCACATCAATATTCTCAATATCAATGTACACCCAGGCATTGGGACGTGCGTTTTCCGATTTAATGACAGGGGGGCCTTTCTTTATTAGAATTTCCCCCAACTGCTCAAGCGGAATATTTCCACCGTGGGGCAAGGGGACAAGCACACGTTTGAGTGCCGGAATATTTTCACGGTAATCGCGCTGATACCTCAGGTTAACCGGATAACGTTCCAGCCCTTCCACCGTTTTGGTAATATTCATTCCACCCACAGCCGACATAAAGACGTTTTGGACCGCCCCCACGGTCAGGCCGTAACGGGCAATGGCATCACGGTTAATGTCGAAGTCAACATAATTACCTCCTTCGGCACGCTCGGCATAAACCGAACGGGTACCGGGGATATTTTTTACTGCCCTTTCAACTTCTTCCCCAAGCCGTTGAAGGACTTTCAGATCAGGGCCGCCGATTTTTATGCCAACCGGGGTTTTTATACCGGTAGAAAGCATGTCAATCCTTGTTTTAATCGGCATGGTCCATGCATTGGTAAGCCCGGGAATTTTAATGGCCGCATCCATTTTATCAATCAGTTTTTGAACCGTCATGCCTTTGGGCCACTCACTTTGGGGCTTCAACTGGATGGTGGTTTCAATCATGGATAAAGGCGCCGGGTCAGTAGCGGTTTCGGCTCTTCCGATTTTCCCCAGCACGGATTTCACTTCGGGAAAAGTTTTGATAATCTTGTCAGTTTGTTGCAATAGTTCACGGGCTTTGGTAATGGAAATCCCCGGTAAAGTAGTCGGCATATACAGCAGGTCGCCTTCGTAAAGCGGAGGCATAAATTCAGAACCCAGCTTTTTGTAAGGAAACCAGGTAGCCGCCACGACCAGCGCTGCCACCACAAGCACAAGCCATCTTTTCTTCATCACATAATCAACAATGGGATGATAGATGTACATGAGAAAACGGGTTACGGGGTTGTCTTCCTCCTTTTTCATCTTTCCGCGGATAAAATAGCCCATCAAAACCGGGACGATGGTTATGGCCAGGACGGCTCCAACGGCCATGGAATAGGATTTGGTATAGGCCAGCGGTTTAAACAAGCGTCCTTCCTGCTGCTCCAGCGCAAAAATAGGTAAAAAGGAGACCACAATCACCAGCAGCGAAAAGAAGATGGATGGCCCCACCTCTTTGGAAGCCTCCATAATGACAGCCCAGTGTGGCTTCTGCTCATTTTTTGGTTTTAGCTGGTTATGCAGTACGTGAGACTGCGCATTCTCCACCATGATAATCGCCGCATCCACCATGGCTCCAATGGCAATGGCAATACCCCCCAGCGACATAATGTTTGCATTAATACCCTGCAAATGCATAAAGAGCAGGGCGCCGATGGCTGCTGTGGGCAAAGTAAAGATGGCCACCAACGAACTACGGAAATGTAACAGGAAGATAAAAATGATAACGGAAACCACAATCATCTCCTCTATCAGCTTATCCGTCAGGTTATCAATGGCTTCGTCAATAAGTCCAGACCGGTCGTAAGCCGTAATGATTTGTACGTCGTCAGGAAGTGACTTTTTCAACTCCTGAAGTTTTTTCTTTGTGCGTTCAATAACATCCAGTCCGTTTGCACCATATCGCTGAATGACAATGCCTCCCACCACTTCGCCTTCGCCGTTCCAGTCGGCCAGGCCGCGGCGTAATTCGGGACCGATATCAATGTTTGCCACATCTTTCAGATACACAGGTGTTCCGGTTGCCTTGTTCACATCAATAGCCACTATTTCCAGGTCTTCTTTACTCTTGATGTAGCCCAGTCCGCGCACCATAAATTCCATTTCGCCCATTTCCAGCAATCGGCCACCCACATCGTTGTTGCTGTTTTGGATAGCTTTTTTAATCTTTTCGAGGGAAATGTTGTACGAAGCCAGTTTTATGGGGTTGATATTTACCTGGTACTGTTTGACATAACCGCCCAGGCTGGCTACTTCCGACACACCGGGAACGGCCGTCAGTTCGTAGCGTAAAAACCAGTCCTGTATGGAACGTAACTCACCGAGGCTTCGCTTTTTCGATGTCAGCACATATTCGTAAACCCAGCCCAACCCGGTGGCATCAGGCCCCAGTTCGGGCGAAACCCCTTTGGGCAACTGGCTTTGCATGGAACTTAAATATTCCAGCACACGGCTACGTGCCCAGTAAATGTCGGTTCCGTCTTCAAAAATGATGTAAACCATGGAAAAACCGAAAAACGAATAACCACGTACATCAATGGCCCCCGGTACGGAAAGCATTTTGGTGGTGAGGGGATACGTAACCTGATCTTCCACAATTTGAGGCCCCTGTCCGGAATATTTTGTAAAAATTATTACCTGGACATCACTTAAGTCGGGAATTGCATCTACGGCAGTGTTCTTTATGGCCCATATACCTGCAGCCACGAAAGCCGCCGTAAGGATAATGACCAAAATTTTATTGTTGATTGACCATTCTATTATCTTGTCAATAAAACCGTCTTTTTTGTTTTCTGCGGGTATCATAAGTTATCCTTTTGTATTTTAGTTAATAATTATCGGTAGGAGAATCCATGATCTTTCAGGTTCTTTTTCACCTGTTCAATGGAAAACTCACGCAGTTTCATTCCGCATATCGGGCAGGTTGCCGGCTTGTCGGAAATCACATTCCAGTCCATAATATCCTGATAAAGTTTGCCATCCCCGTTTTTATCAATCGCCTTCAAGTCAATAACACCTTTACGAATAAGTTCGGATTCCAGTTTTTTATCGGATATGACAGTTTTGCCATTCTTCTGATTCTTGTCCATATTTTTCATCTCCCCTTCACTCATTTTTTCAGTAGTATCAGCACCGGAAAAACCGCTCAAAGCCGCCCGCAGGTTTGATTCGGAATCAATTAGGAACTGGGCGGAAGTAACAATCTTTGTCCCGGCCTGCAAACCGCTTAACGCCTGGTAAAAGCCATCGGAATAGGCGCCCAGTTCAATTTGTGCCGGTTTAAACTTTCCACCGCCCAAAGCAATGATGACCGTATTCACCCGTCCGCTTCGAAGTATCGCCTGCTCGGGTATAAGGGGGTAAACACCAAGGCTTTTTCCTTTGATATCAACCGAAGCAAACATACCCGGCTTCAGTTCACCTTTGGGGTTTGGAAGGACAATTCGTACCTTGATGGTACGTGTTTTGGTGTCGAGCGTAGGATAAATAAACGAAACTGTCCCTTTATAACTTTTGCCCGGCAGGTAGTCAAATGTTACCAGTACATGGTCACCCAGCCCGATTTTAAACAACTCGTACTCGTAAATATCGGCGAGGATCCACAAACTATGCAGGTTGGCAACTTTAAGCAACGGCGTGCCCCGGTTGATTTTGGCACCTTCTTCCACTCCTTTATACAAAACGGTGCCATCAAAAGGCGCTGTCAGTACAATATATTTCCGCACCTGCTTTGTTTGTTTCAAATGTTGTATTTCGGCATCCGACACATCGAGCAGCTCCAGTTTACGAACGGTATTTTTAATCAGATTGGTTTTGGCGCCGGTTGTTTTCATGGCGTTATCGTAAGCCAAAGCCGTGAGGTACTCTTCCTGGGCGGCCACCAGTTCGGGCGAATAAATCTTAATCAGCTTATCCCCTTTGTAAACCTTTTGACCGGTATAGTTAATATACATTTTCTCAATCCAGCCGCCGATTTTTGTCGTAGCCACATACTCTTTTTGTTCATCGGGCTGAAGGATACCGTTGGTAAAAACCTCAGCATTGAGCGTACCCGATTTTACCGTTGCAATTTTCACATTCATGTCCTGTTGAATAACAGGGTTAATGGAAACCACACCGGTTTCTCCGGAAGCATCGGCGTAAACAGGAACTAAATCCATGCCCATATTCGACTTTCCGGGATGGTCATAAATCTCTTTTGGATTCATGGGGGCACGGTAGTACAAGATTTCCCTTTTTTTGGCGGTTTCCGTTTTTTGATTTGTTCCGTTTTCCGGAGAAGAAGCCTCGTTTCCGAAGGCTCCACCTGCATAAAAATAGTATCCGCCGGCACCAAGTGCAGCACCGACAACTATTAACGCTGTGTAGATAAAAATTTTCTTGTTCATGGTTATCTTCTGTTTATATTTTCGATTAATAGATAAGCTTTGAACCGGTCAGGTATTCGAGTTGCGCAACCTGAATAGCGTAATTTGTACGCAGTTTTGCCAGTTCTGTTTTTATTTTCAAAATATCGTCTTCCGCTTTGATGACGTTCACAAAATCAATTTTATTCACCTGGTAATCGGCCATGGCAGCCTGATAAGCCTGAATGGTCTGTGGCAACATGGTTTTTTCCAAAAGCTTTTCACGGTTGCGGAGTTCAGTGATTTTTGCATTGATTTTTCCAAACGACTGTTGCAGGATTTGCAGGGAAGAATGAAACTGCTGTCCATAATAGTCCTGCAGGTAACGTGTTTTATTTACCTGAGCTTTTATGTTCCCCCCATAACCCAGCGGAATGGTAATTCCCACGACGAGCCCCAGAAAATCGGGATAATTAATGCCGCTGGCCTGGTTATAACTCCTGAATGTGTATTGTAATCCTACTTTAAAATTGGGATAGTAATTTTTTTCCACCTCTTTCTGCTGTAGCACAGCTTTATTTTGGTATAATTTTATTCCTTTTAACGCCGGCCGGTTCAGGGCAGCAAGTTTCAACAAGGTGTCTGTTACAAAAACCTCATGGCTAACCGGAACAATCTCCGGAGTGGCGATGACAACCCGGTCATCACGCAACAGATAAGCATTCATTTGCGCCTGCATTGATTGTGCATCTCCTTTCAGCGCCTCGATTTGATCTTTTACGCGGGTAATCTGCACCTCGACCTGAATAATATTTTCGAGGCTGGCGGTCCCCACCTCAAACTTTCGTTTAGCCACCAGCGAAACCTGTTTCAATAAATCCACACTTTCTTTTGACAGTTCCATTTCACGGCGTTTTTCCTGGAGGGAATAGTAAAGCGTGGCCATTTGCTGTGCAATTTGATTTTTAAGGTCGGCAATCTCCTGTTTCACAATCAGGGTATCCATGGCTTTCACCTCGGCTTTGGCTTTCAACGATCCCGGAAACGGGATGGTTTGCGTAAGATTCAACGCCGTACCGGTCATGGCTTCCTGCCTGAACGAGAATGTGTTGACAGGCACGTTAAGCAATCCAACCGAGAAAACCGGATCGGGAAGATTGGTACCGATGGGAATATCTTCCCTGGCCATATTCAGCTTGGCCTCAAGGGTTCGGATTTTGGGATTGATCTCAACGGCTTTCTTTATTAAAGCAGGCAGCGAATCTGCCTCCTGGGCTGAAACGACTCCACCGAAAAGCAGGAAAATTATAAGAAACAGCAATGTTTTTGTTTTGATTTTACTCATTTTGTTCTGGTTTAAACAGGGATCTGATAAATTATTTTTCAAGTAAGAAACGTATATCATTATTTAATATGGTTCAATGGGTTCATTTGATAAAATGAAATGATGGTTTTTGGAATTATTAACAATAGTAATGTTTTTTTTAAGAATGGGGCCAGATAGAAATGAATCATTTTTCAGGGCCTTGCAAATTCAAAAACAATAAGATAAAATCAACATCGAAAAGACTGGAGTATAAAAATTCCAGGCAAAGAAAGATCGTTGATGGTTTTTTCGGAATGCAATTTGGGATCAACTGTTTCAGGCATCACTGAAATTCGGGAAAATAACAGTTCACTTGGCGTTATTTCAAAATAAATATTTTCAGGGATATTTTGAGTGTCGGCAGAAAGCATTTCCATGTGTAGTTTGCAACTTACCATTACATCCTCGCATTGGTTGCAGGAAGTTTTGTGGCATTCGCTGGAATCCGTAAAAAAAGCAACCCCGGTTAGTTCATCTCCACAATAATGTTTGTAAACGGTGAATCCGGTGATGGAAACCAGCAACACGAATGTCATTGTTATATATAAAATCTTTCTGATCAAATTAGGTTGTCGTTATATTTATTTTTAACGTGACAAAGAAAGGGAAGGTAAACGGAAGGGTTGTTATATAATTTTAGAAAAGAGTTATATGATTTTTAGGTGGCCCGGTGAATGGGGTTCGGCAGGCTGAATGGGAAGTTTTTTGTGTTTTTGTTTATTGTAATGAACTTATTTGAGAATTAAAATAATGGGCACCAACGATTTTAAGAAAAGGGCCTTATAGGTTTTTCTTTTATTCCAGTGATAAACATGAACCTGTTCATGTTCATGTTGAAAAGGATCATAAGGTGGCTAAATTTTGGATAAACCCTGTTATTTTTCACAGCAGTAATGGTTTTAATCCTGGTGAAATTTTGAAAATTGAAAGAATAATAAAAGAGAATGAAATATTAATAAAGGAGGCCTGGCATGATTACTTCAGCGATTGAGATCATAACTCCAAAAGCACTGGATGTCACCATTACTGATGACACCTTAAAAGTGGAACTGAGCGATGGACGGTCTATTTCTGTACCACTGGCCTGGTTCCCAAGGTTACTTGCAGCCACTAAACAGGAGCAACTGAACTGGCGGCTGATCGGGGAAGGTTATGGTATCCACTGGGAAGATATTGACGAGGACATTAGTATTGCCGGTTTGCTATCAGGAAAGCCTTCAGGCGAAAGTCCTGCATCATTTAAAAAATGGCTGGAGAAAAGAAAAAAAGCGGGTACAATTCGTTAATCAGGAACTGAATTCTAATGTCATGTATTCTGTGATTTATTTTACTTCCCTATTCCGATTATTTTGATGTCATCTTTAATTTCTAATATCCAGGAAGTTACGTTTCCATTATTTTTCCTACACCTCATCCAAGGGTTTCCGTTGTTTTTCCCTGATTTTTTTGAAAAATGACGGGCTCATGCCAATGACCTTCCGGAACTGATTGGAAAGGTGCTGCACGCTGCTGTAACCTGTGCGGTAGGCGATCTCGCTTAATGTAAGTTCATCATAGACCAGCAGTTCTTTCACTTTTTCGATGCGTTGCAGGATGATGTATTTTTCGATGGTAATCCCTTCGACCGCAGAAAACAAGCTGCTTAAATATGAATAATCATAAACCAGTTTTTGGGAAAGGTGATCCGAGAAATTGATGTTGCCCGTTAGTTCCGGATCGTAATGGATGTAATTGATCACCTCTGTCCTGATGCTTTCTATCAGCCGGCTCTTTTTGTCATCAATCAGCTCGAAGCCGATCTTGTGCAGGTTCGTATCAATTTGTTGAAGTGTTTCTTCATCTACCGGCCCTTCCACAACAGCCTCTCCCAAAACCACTTTCATGGGTTTCAGCCCCAGCTTTTTCAATTCGCGTTGCACCGCCCAGATGCAACGGTTGCAAACCATGTTTTTGATATAAAGCGTGGTGTTATCCATACATTCACAAAATTACATTTATTTTATGATTTGTGTTATCTTTCTATGAAACATCCATGACGGGATTTTTATCTTGAATGTACAATCAAACCAATGCCGGTAATGCCCGTTTTATTATGGCTCGGAAAACAAAGTTCAGGTTAGATCCCCCAGCCCAGAAAACATACGTGAATTTGAAGATCATTTAAAAAAAAATGTATATTTGTTTAAACCATTAAAAAAATATTGTTCAGCAGGTTTTTGATATTGGGTTTGGGTTTACAAGCATTATTCATCCGTCAGCTCAACTATTTCCATCTGCTGATGTTGGGGAAGATGTCTTTATCAACGCATTGGTTGTGGTTGCCTCCCACACGATCATCGAAAACCATGTCATTTTGAACCGGGGTTGCTTAATTGGACATCATTCCCATCTTGGAGAATATGTAACCGTTTCACCAGGTGCTAATATAGCAGGGAAAGTACATATCGGCAGTTGCTCCTATATCGGAATGGGGGCGATCATCCTGGATAGTATTTCTATCGGGGAAAACGTTATTGTGGGGGCGGGTTCTGTTGTAACACATGATGTACCCGACCGGGTCCAGGTTGTTGGAATCCCGGCAAGAGTTGTTAAAAATCTTTGATTTATTTTACACTTAAAAACCACTTGTTATGGATTTAATTGTCAATTTCACACCTACCGGGATGATCCCTACCAAGGAGATAACACCGCATGTCCCGGTTTCTATCTCTGAAATTATTGAAGATGTTCACCGGGCAGTAGAATTGGGGATCACTATGGTACATCTGCATGCCAGGGATGAGGTTACCGGGGAGCCGACCTTTAAGGCTGAGATTTATGCAAAGATCATAAGGGGTATTCGCAAATTCGCACCTGACCTTATTCTTGGTATATCACTAAGTGGGCGTACATTTAAGAAGTTTGAGGAACGTTCGGAAGCTTTACAACTGGACGGCAACCTGAAACCGGATACCGGAAGTCTAACCCTGAGTTCTCTGAATTTTAACAGAATAGCCAGTCTTAACTCACCCGAAATGATTAAAAATCTGGCATTGGAAATGAAACGGAAAGGCGTACTTCCCGAATTGGAAGCTTTTGATGCCGGTATGATCAATTATTCAAAATATCTGGAATCCAAAGGCATTTTAAAGCCACCTCATTATTTTAATCTTTTGTTGGGAAATATTGCCTGTGCGCAAGCCGACTTGTTGCATACCGGGATCATGGTACGTGATTTGCCCGCCAATTCATATTGGAGCCTTGCCGGTATTGGAAATACACAGCTAATGATGAATTCCATTGCAATTGCATCTGGGGGTGGTGTCAGGGTAGGGCTTGAAGATAATATCTGGTTTGATTCGGCACGTTCTAAACTGGCTACCAACAGCGAGTTGATAAAACGCATACACAATCTGGCAGAAGCCAATGAACGCAAACTGATGACACCGGCAAAGTTGCGGAAATTGTTGAACCTACAGGAAGGGTTTGGTAAATATGGGCTTGCTCCACAGCCGGAATAGTTTTTTCCTTCCGATTTCTTAAGATAGTTTGGTTGCTGCGTATGTTTTCATAATTTTGAAAAAAATGCTGAAAATGGAAACCCGGTATCCTCAATGGGGAACCTGCCAGGGTTGTGTATTATCTGCCTGTTAAGTTTACTTTGCAATATTAAGGATAGAAATAAAAACAGGTACTCCGGGAGTTTTCCCGGAGTACCTGCATTACAACACCTGTGCGAAGTTGTTGCTATTTCAGCGTACCACTAAATTCTTGTGTATAGTTTGTTGATTTCGATTCAATCTTGAATGTATAATCAAACTGATGGTTTTTCATATTGAAAAAACCATAATGTTTGTCATTCTGATCGTGATCATTGCTTAAATGTTGTTTCCAGTTCATCCAGCCACCGTTATCCCCCATCATGTGATGGTCTTCTGACTTATTATGGCCATACTCGTTGTTGAAATCGTTGTCTGTAAAACAAACCCTCATCATGTCACCGTCTTCGTAAAGTTCGAGCATGAAAGTGGTGTCAATGTCATCACCGTAACAATGAACCTGAATTGTATAGTCATTGTATTTTGTGATGTCGGACGTGGCCGGGCTGGTGGTTTTCAAATTGTTGGTTGTCAAAGTCCCTTCGTAGGTGCCGGTAACCGATTTTGTGAGATCCGGATTCGTTTTGTCTTTATTGCAAGAGACAAGGGTAACCGATAGCACTGCGATCGCGATAATTGAAATGATTTTTAAAATTTTCATCTTTATTACTTTTTTGATTTATAAATTATTGATTGATTATTTTAATGATGCAAAAGAATGAACTATTGTTTTAACGTATGTTATAAAATTTTCTGAAAATTGTATAAAATTATAAGATTGATTTAGTTCCGGTTTTCACATCTCATAAAGCATCCCGTTTCCCTATGGTTACTCTTTTCAGCAAACATACCCTCCATCGTTTGCAGCCAGGCATAAATGTCTTCTTTAGCTTTTGTGTCCAATGTTTCAAACGAAGGCATATAACACGGGCCGGCATTGAGGATGTTTTTAAAATCATCCGGTGAATACCTTGCTGTAATTCCGCCAAGAACTGCAGGTTGCATGCCCCATTCCCTTTGGTCCGGCGGGGGCGGGTCGTCGGGCGTGGCTTTGTGGCATCGGGTACAGTTGGCAACAAAAAGATGTTCGCCGTTTTGTTCCGCGGTGATCCCGGTTACTGTTTCAACTTCTGTGGATTTGCCAAACAAGTAACCGGTAATTGCTTCCCTTTCCTGTTCCGACAGGTGGGCAAACGATGGCATGACTTTTCTTCCGGTTTGTAAAAGTTCTTTAACCTGCTCTTTGTTCATGCGTTCATTAACCGTGACCAGCGATGGGAAAACAGGCGGTTTGCCCTGTTTGTCCACTCCGTGGCAGACGGCACAGTTCATTTGAAACAATTCTTCACCACTTATTTTATGTTGTTTCTTCCCGGATTCTTCATCCTCAATGTTTTTGAACCCGTAAATAAGGAAAACAGTCAAAATCGTGAATATTATTAATAAGATTTTCATTTTCTGTCATTTAAAGGTTATTAATTACCGTTTGTAGTTTTTTCTTCAGCGTGGCCTGTACATCAATTTCGGTCAGAATGCCGAAACCTTCCTTTTTCAGTTCTTCGGTTACTTTTTCGATGGTTTCATCGAAACTTGCATTGAAAAGCGTTTTTTGAAAATAATATTTCATGATTTTTTTATTTTAGGCGTTTATAGACTTTATTGTTACTAAATTTTACTTGTTTAGACTATTTCATTTTTAAAACCCTTGATGCGTTCAAAATGGCAATCAAAGCCACACCCATATCGCCAAACACGGCCTCCCACATGGTGGCAATGCCGAAGATGCCGAGGATGATAAAGACCGATTTAACCCCCAGGGCAAAAATGATGTTTTCCCATACAATTTTTCTTGTCCGTTTGGCAACATGGATGGCATCGGCAACTTTTGTGGGGGAGTCTGTCATCAGTACTACATCGGCGGTTTCGATGGCCGCATCGGAACCGAGTGCCCCCATGGCGATGCCCACATCGGCGCGGGCAAGTACCGGAGCATCATTGATGCCGTCGCCCACAAAGGCAACTTTACTGTTTTTGTTCAACAAACGTTCGATATGTTCCACCTTGTTTTCAGGGAGCAACTCCGCATAATATTCGCCGATATCGAGCTTTCGGGCAATGGCTCCCGCTGCGTGCCTGTTGTCGCCGGTGAGCATCACCGTTTTTATCCCTTTTTTATTCAACTGCCCAATGGCCTCAATGGCATCGTCTTTCAGCGTATCGGATATAACAATATAACCGGCATATTTTCTGTCCACAACCACATGCACTACAGTCCCTTCGATATCGCATTTGTCATGCTTAATGTTTTCTTTGTGAAGAAGCTTGTCGTTACCGGCAAATATTTCCTTTTTATCAATGAAAGCCCTGACGCCATACCCTGATATTTCTTCAACTTTACCAATCCTTGCGTTGTCAATCTGCCGGTTATAGGATTCGAATATGGATTTAGCTATGGGATGGTTTGAGCTGTATTCGGCATAAGCTGCTAACTCAAGTATTGTATTTTCGTCGAAACCGTTGGCAGGAAATACTTCAGATACTTTAAACTCGCCTTTGGTAAGGGTACCCGTTTTATCAAACACCACAGTTTTAACCTGTGTCAACGCATCCAGGAAGTTGGAGCCTTTCACCAAAATTCCCCTCCGCGAAGCCCCGCCAATCCCACCGAAATAGCCCAGCGGGATACTGATGACCAGTGCGCAGGGACAGGAGATAACCAGCACCACCAACGCCCTGTAGATCCATTCGTCGAAAGTTGCCCCTGCTATCAGAAGCGGGGGCAACACCGCCAGCAGCAGCGAACCAAACACCACAACAGGTGTGTAGTATTTTGCAAAAGTGGTAATGAATTTTTCGGTTTCTGCTTTTTTGGATGAGGCGTTCTCAACCATTTCAAGGATTTTCGAGATGGAAGACTCCCCGAAAAGCTTTGTAACATTAAGGGTAATTAAACCGGACTGATTGATCATGCCCGCCAATACTTCATCACCGGCTTCTATTTTACGGGGGACGCTTTCACCGGTAAGTGCCGACGTGTCAACAAACGAACTGCCATCGCTAACCGTGCCGTCCAAAGGGATTTTTTCGCCTGCCTTTATAATGATGAGGTCTCCGATCATCACATCTTCGGGAGAAACTTTTTTTATTTCGCCGTTGAGTTTCAGGTTTGCGTAATCGGGTTTTATTTCAAGCAGCGATTTGATGGACTTGCGTGAACGGTTCACTGCAATATCCTGAAACAGCTCGCCCACAATATAAAATAACATAACCGCAACGGCTTCTGGCATTTGATGAATGGCAAAAGCACCGAGGGTGGCGATGGACATTAAAAAATGTTCGTTAAAAACCTGACCCCTGATGATGTTTTTAACCGCCATCCGGAGCACACCCCAGCCCGATATCAGGTAGGCTGTTACGAATACCAGGTATTCCGCAACATGATATGGCGTATTGTGCAGTTCGTCTTTGAATAATAACCCGATGAGCAACAGAACAAGGCCGGTAAACACTTTAATAATTGTCCGTTTGTTTTCGGCAAAAACACTCCGGTGCCCTTCAGGTTTTCCTGTTCCCGCAATCTCAAGTTCCACTTCGGGCTCAACCTCAAGAATTTTCTTTTTAACCTTTTCGAGGTCGTCAGTTTCAATGCTCATCGAAGCAGTTGCGAAATTCACACTCACGAATTTCACTTCGCCCATTTTGGTCAGGCTGTCTTCAATTTTTGAAGCACAGGAAGCGCAATCGAGATTTTTAAGTTTGTATTTTTTCATCTTTCATTTCTATGAAACATAGTTGACAATTTCCAACTAAAACCCATTCTTTAAACCCGTTTTTACCCGGTAGGCTTTTTCCACGTCAGAAACATAGATGATGCCGTCACCGGGGTTGTGTGTTTTTCCGTATTCGGAGACAATGCTGACTACGGCCTCCACCTCTTTCTTCTTCACGACAATTTCGAGTTTGGCTATTTTACTGTCTGTAAATGAATACATGAGCGACACAAATGCCTCATTGTCCTGGAATTTACCTGTTCCTTCGGCTTCGGAAATGGTTATGTTTTCATAACCTGCTTCTTTCAGTTTGCGGACAATATCATATACTTTATTTGGCCTGATAAAGGCTTTTATTTCTTTCATGATCCTCTTGTTTAATATTTTTTAATCATCATCACCTGTTTCGTTTTTCTTCATCTCCGACAATAAATAGTAGGCACCGTTCCAGGCGAACTTTGTTCCTGCTTTTACAGGTGCAAGCAACCTGATCTCAATCCAACCGTCTTCATTTAGCCCACTGATCACTTCCAGCGGTATGAATAACCAGCCCCCGTCATTTTTCTGTGAGGTAAATATATAGGATTTGCCTCCTTCATTGACAACAGCTTCTTCGGGCAGTGCATTCACGAGTTTATTATTGGTAGCAATCCGTCCTGTGATGTACATGCCCGGTATCAATACGCCGCGTTTATTATCAATGTTTGCATGGACATGAACGGCTTTTGGGTTTTGTTCAAAGGCCTTGCCCACGGCAAAAATTGTGGCTGTCATGGGTTCACCCGGAAGCGACTCCACAGTGAATACCACTTTTTGCCCGGTTTTCACTTTATAAATATCTTTTTCAAAAACCATCAGGTCGGCATGAATGCGGTCGTTGTTTACCACTTCGAACATGGGTTTTTGCGGTTCCACAAACTGGCCTGTCCTGATTTCCACTTTTGCAACATAGCCGTTAATGGGACTGAGAACGGGGACCTTTTCATAGATCGTTCCCTGACTGACCTTTGAGGGGTCGAGATGAAGGAGATTTAATTTAGCTTCCAGGTTCAATACATTGCCTTTCAGCATAAAATAATCAGCCTGTGTTTTTTGATACACCTTCCCCGATGTCACCTGCTCTTTATAAAGTTTTTTCTGCCGTTTATATTCTTGTTCCATAAAAACCAGTTCGCTCTGTGCATTGATGTATTCGGTTTGTACGTCCAGTAAATTGGGATGGCTTAAATAGGCGAGCGTCTGGCCCTTTTTTACTTTATCCCCTTCAAATACCTCAATTGAAGCAATGTTTGCTCCGATGATGGCTGTTACCGAAGCTTTATTTTGCGGTGGTACATTCAGGTAACCATTGACGACCACCATGTCTTTGAAAACGTATTTTGCCAGGGTATCCACTTTGATGGACAAAGCATTGACCTGTTGATCCGTTAAGGTTACCGGCGTCAGCCCTTCGGAGGCCTCACTTTCTTCGGATCCGGTTTCTTGCTCACCGGGGGTTTGCTGATTACAGGAAGCCAGGCTAAACAGGATAAAACCTGCCAGGATGAAGATTTTCATGTTTATTAATTTTATTGATTTCATGCGTTTATTATTCATGTTGTTAACTGCTGTTTTAATTTATTTTAAAAAGTATTCCAATTTAAACCGGGCCTCAAGATAACTGGCAAAGGCATCAAGGGTTTGAAACTCGACCTGTACGGCATCCCTGACGTTTTGCAGGAACGTAACATAATCAATAGCACCCTGCTCATAAGCCAGGACAGCCCCGTTTTTTTGCTCCCGGGCAGTGGGCAATGCCTCATCGCGGTAATACTGCCACGTGAGCAACCATTTTTGGTAATCGTCGTAAAGATTCCGGTATTGCGATTGCACCTCTATTGTTTTTTGGTAATAATCTTCCACGGCAATCTGTTGTTTAATTTTAGCCGACTGTGTTTTACCCAGTTGCGAGGCAAAAACCAGTGGGATACTGATACCGAACTGATACTTGTAGAACCCCTTTTGGCTTCCTATTTTCTGGCTCCCGTATTCACCGGCCAGGATGGGTGCAAAACCTGTTTTTGCCTGCAGGTGTTGTGCTTCGGCAAGTGTAATTCTTTGATCGTACAACTGCAAAAGCGGATGGTGGGTTACCGAATCGGAAATTTGAAACAACGGCTTTTTGAAAAGTCCTTCCGATGCATCGGCAACGGTATAAACCGTGTCGCTGACAAACCACCGGTTAAGGTTGCGCAGTGCAATTAAAAAATCACGGTAGGATTTTTCCTTTTGGATGCTGGTCTGTTTGGCCTGGTTGGAAACCGATAAATACTCAAGCCGTGAAATGGCCTGTGTTTCGAACCGCAGTTTCGCCGCCCGTTCCGATTTCTTAAAAATGGAATCGAGCTGGGTGAATAAGCGGTACCGGTTTTTTGCATTATAGGCATTACCCCAGGCGATGCTGACTTCCTGCTTTATTTCCAGTGTGGTCAGATCAAGTGCTGTTTTCGACATGTCAATTTTGGCATTGGCCACCTTGTTTTTGGCATTGATCCCGAAAACATCAAATTCCTGGCGGATCATAAACCGGTTGTAAATTCCATCGGTTGTATTGTTGCCCACTTCTTCGGCACCGGTTGAGAATGTCGTATTCCCCAGTTCCCAGGAAGTCTTTTTCAGGGACTGTTGATTTTCAATTTCCAGCTTTGCCGCTTTTAACGCAGGATAATTTGAAATGGCCATATCAACGGCTTTTTTAAGGGTTACGCCGGGTCGCGTGTCTGTGGATTGTGCCTTTGTCCCTTCCTGGATTGTCAATAACCCTGTACTTATCAATAAGAAAATAACGATTGCGGGCATTCTTTTTACCCCTTTACGCTTCTTCCTCCTTTCAAAACGCGATTCAACCAGTGCATAAAGTATGGGTACCACAACCAGTGTCAATAAAGTGGCACTGATCAGGCCCCCGATCACTACAGTTGCCAGGGGTCGCTGTACCTCGGCACCCGCCGACGTGGAAATAGCCATCGGCAAAAACCCGAACATGGCCGCCGTAGCTGTCAGTAAAATGGGCCTTATCCTTTCGTGCGTTCCGGTAATAATCCGTTCCTTAATATCCGTGACACCTTCAACTTTCAACGAATTGAACCGGCTGATCAATACCAGGCCATTCAACACAGCCACACCGAAAAGCACAATAAATCCGACCCCTGCCGATATGCTGAAAGGCATATCGCGAAGCCACAAGGCATAAACACCCCCGATGGCAGCAAGGGGTACGGCCATGTAGATCATGATGGTTTGCGACAGTGAGTGCAGGGCAAAATAAAGCAGTATAAAAATAAGAGCCAGTGCAATAGGTACTACAATAGAGAGCCGGTCTTTGGCCCGTTCCAGGTTTTCAAAAGCACCTCCGTACGTAATGTTATATCCGGGAGGCAGCACAAGTTGGGCATCCAGTTTTTGTTTGATCTCATTCACCAGCGATTCTACATCCCTTCCCCTCACATTAACGCCGACATAAATCCGCCGGAACGTATTGTCCCTTGATATCTGCATGGGGCCGGGTTGAAAGTCAATTTCCGCAACTTCTTTGAGCGGAACCTGAGTCCCGTTAGGAAGGTCAATGTATAAACTGCGCAGGTTGTTGATGCTTTTGCGATGATTGGTATCAAAACGGATCACCAGATCAAAACGTTTTTCACCTTCAAAGATTACCCCGGCAGAGCTTCCGGCAAAGGCAGCACTCACATATTCATTGAGCTTCCTGATGTTCAGGCCGTATTGCGCAATCTTTTTCCGGTTGTATTTGACGGTCATTTGCGGCAGGCCTGCGGTGCGCTCAAGCGTTACATCTTCGGCACCCTCCACGGTTTTGATGAGTTTGGCAATCTCTTCGCCTTTGGTTGCAAGGACATCCAGGTCTTCTCCGTAAATCTTCACGGCTACATCTTCGCGTACGCCGGTAAGCAATTCGTTGAAGCGTAATTCCACGGGCTGGCTGAACGAAAAATTCAAGCCCGGCAGATGGGCCAGTTTTTTCCGTATTTTTTCGATTAATTCTTCTTTGGAGCTTGCCGACACCCATTTGCTCTTGTCTTTTTCAAGGATGATAAAACTATCGGTAAAATCAAAGCCCATCGGGTCGGTAGGTATATCGGCAACGCCGATCCGGGCTGCAATGGTTTTTACTTCCGGGAAGCTGGCCATGATGATTTCTTCAATTTCCTTTTCCCGTTCGATGGTTTCAGACAGGGAACTGCCGGGACGGAGAAACGCCTGCATGGCGATGTCGCCTTCATCCAGATTGGGAATAAACTCACCGCCCATTCGCGAAAAAATAAACAGGGAACTGCCAAACACCAGCAAGGCGATCAGCAATACGGAGATTTTATGCTTTAATGACAGGTGAAGGATGGGGTCGTAAAGCCGTGAAACCCCTTTCATTATTTTATTGCTGAAATGTTCCAGTGACTTTTCCAGACGACCGAACCAACTGTTTGGTTTTGAAGGTTTCAAAACGAGGGAAGAGATCATCGGTATGTAAGTAAGCGAAAGCAGGGTGGCCCCCAATACGGCAAAACCAAAAGTATAGGCCATGGGCTGGAACATTTTTCCTTCGATGCCTTTGAGAAACAGAATAGGGGTAAAAACAATGAGGATGATCAACTGGCCGAAAAAAGCAGAATTCATCACCCTGCTGCCGGCTGTGTAACTGATCTCGTCCATTTCGGATTGTCCGAATTTTTTCTGGCCTTGTTGTATTCGTTTGTGGATCTCGAATACGGTCCCTTCCACCACAATAACCGCCCCATCCACAATGATGCCGAAATCAATGGCCCCCAGACTCATCAGGTTGGCCCAGACACCTGTTAATTTCATCAGGATGAAAGCAAACAAAAGCGACAGGGGAATAACTGTGGCTGTAACAAGCCCCCCGCGTAAACTTCCCAACAGAAAAACCAGCACAAAAATAACAATCAGGGAACCTTCAATCAGGTTTTTTGCCACGGTTGAAGTCGTCCGTTGTATCAGGTTGCTCCGGTCGAGAAACGGTTCGATGACCAGTCCTTCCGGCAATGATTTCTGTATTTCGGCAATTCTTTCCTTCACTGCTTTAATGACGGAGTTTGGGTTTCCCCCTTTCAGCATGAGTACCATTCCCCCCACGGCTTCCCGGCCTTCCTGCGTAAAGGCACCGTAACGCATCTGACTGCCATAGTGCACTTTGGATGCCACATCCCGGATCAGGATGGGAATGCCATTTACATTTTCCACAACGATGTTGCGGATATCCTCGAGTGTACGGGCCAGTCCTTCACCACGGATAAAGTTCGCCATGTGGTTTTTCTCGATGTAAGCCCCGCCCGTGTTGATGTTGTTGTTTTCCAGTGCCTCAAAAACCTCGGAAATGGATATGTTCATGGCATTCAGGCGCTCGGGGTCCAGCGCAATTTCATATTGCTTGATGTTGCCACCGAAAGAGTTCACTTCGACAACACCGGGGATCAGCGCCATTTGCCGCTTGATGATCCAGTCCTGAATGGTGCGCAGTTCCATGGGGGAATATACCGTATCGTAACCGGATTTGGACTTAATGGTGTATTGATAAATCTCGCCCAGCCCGGTGGTAATCGGCCCCATGAAAGGTTTCCCAAAATTTTCGGGGATATCGTTCTTGACCTCATTGAGTTTTTCCTGCACCACCTGCCGGGGAAGGTAGGTGCCCATATCGTCATTGAAGACGATGGTTACTACCGACAGGCCAAAGCGCGATACCGAACGGATTTCCTGAACACCCGGCAGATTGGCCATGGCCAGTTCAACCGGATAAGTGACAAACTGCTCAATATCTTCGGTGGCCAGGTTTTGCGATACGGTGATCACCTGCACCTGGTTGTTGGTGATGTCAGGTACCGATCCCAGGTTGATCGTCATCATGGCATGGATGCCGGCTCCGATAAGGGCAAATATCATCAGGCTGACGATAAACTTGTTCCGGATTGAAAAAGCGATTATCTTATTAATCATTTGGTAATTGTTGAATATTAATTAGTGTTAATGTCTTGTCATTTTGGGAAATTAAATCCCCCTGAAAACAGTATTGGCAGCTCGTGTTCCATTTGCTGCGTGAGGAACAACAGCTAAGCTGTGATTAAACAAGTGCGGGGGAACCGCGGGCAGGGGTGAGATCAGAAAAAACATCGTCAGGACAAATTTTGTCCCGGTTTGTTGTATTGATTATCCCACAGGGATTTTCAGCAATCCTGAAACGCAAATCACTTTCAGTATTGACGGCTGTGAAAGTGTCGGGAACAGAAATGTTGCTGAAAGAAGCCCCGGGTTTGTCCATCACCAGATCATTAAAAGCATGACAGTGAAGAGGGTTGTCTTCATTCTGTCCGTTCTGGTTGTTTTCATTCTGGTGTTGCTCAATAACAGGATCGAAATGATGGTGATGGGGAGTAATGCCATGCGCAAAGAATATCAGGCCGATAAGCCAGATGAAAAGTAAGTTGATGTTTTTTGTCCTTTTTTGCATTTTCAATTCCACAAGGGATTTAAAATTCAATTGCAAAAATATTGAATAAACAGTGCAACCGGGTTGCAAAGATTGGGGAGGTAATCGTGAGGTGTGATTGGGCGGGATGATGGCCATTGCTCCGGAGTTGTTGTTAATGGCTAAAGCCGGGTTTATCTTTTGCTGCGTAATCACCGGACTGAAGCCCGGAGTAAAAGTGTTGCTCCGAACCAGTTTAACACTGGCCCTCTAAGGCAGGGATATAAAAAGTAACCTGGATTTCCGGCTTTAGCCGTTAACAGGAAAGGATCTTTCAGTTCACACCACATATACTTGCCCCGACATGAAAGGGTATTAACCTTAAATCCGCAAGCTACTGAAAAACTCATCTATGTCACGGTTTTTTCATAAAAGAAGTCATATTATCTTCAGTTTTAAGGTTTTTTTTCATCAATAATGATATAGCTTATTAAAATCTATCGAAC
>CAJVWU010000001.1 GCA_913009755.1 uncultured Bacteroidia bacterium | reverse complement strand
GGACGAATGCCTGGCTTGATGCTTTTAAAGCAATTTTAGTACGTTTTGAAACAAATGATTTGCACTGGAAAGGTTTAATATTACTTGCTTTTTCAATTATTTTATTACGGAGACTTTAAACAACTTCTTTATCAATACGGGAAGTAAATAAGGGCTTCGAACAAAAATTAACAAGCGTCAAACAGTTAGTTAGTGATTTAAGGTCTTCCCCTGCTAAGGTCAAACAATTTAAACAAAACGCTCCTGAGTTTGTTCAGCAATATGGATTAAAAATAAAAGACATTGACAAAGAAAATGTACACATTAAAGCCACCATTGCTTTAGGAGATGAAATTGTTATTGACGCAGCGCAACACGATGATGTTGATTTATTCTTAGAAAGAATGAATCAGCTCGGTTTGTATCGCTTGATTAATATTCCAGTAGACGCTCAATTTGCCCCTGTTGTTATTTTTCTTTTACTCGTAGCAGTTGGGGTTGCAGCAGCAGTCGCAATTGTATTTGTATTCTGGGTAGCTGGAATTGACGCGCCAGACGATAATCGTTTAGGTCCATCTGGTATTTTCAGCGGACAGCTTCTGCCTGAAATAAAAACTTTAGAAATTGCTGAAAAACTTGGTAGTGAAACCTTCAAAAATAAAGTCATTGAGCGAATGAAACTGGACGCAAAAAATGCTTTATTAAAAACAACAAAAGATAACAATGGAATATAAAGCATCACTTGATTTATTAGCAAAAATATTAACTGGCACCACATTTATTCTTTTATCTTTTCTTGGATACAGAAGCATAAAAGCATTAGCTGTGTCACAGGGCGACACAACAACAATATTAACTCATTCGGGTATTTTGCTTTTATTTATTTGCATTCTTCTTGGCAGTTACCTATACGCCCCACAAAAATATGTGCTTAGTAATGATGAGTTAATTATTAAAAGACCAATTAAAGAGAGAAAAATAAAGTTGTCTGACATAGAAGAAATAAAAATTGTTGCAGATACAGAAATGAAAGGAATAAGTCGAACTTTTGGTGTAGGTGGGCTTTTCGGCTATTATGGAAAGTACTACAATTCAGAATTCGGACACATGACATTTTATACAACACAAAGAAAAAATAGAGTTTTACTTCGGATAAAGCAGGGAGAAAAAATAATAATAACACCAGACGATATTACTATGGCAGAAAAATTAAAGAGTATTCATAATTCAAAATAATTCTTATGGAAAAAGTACAACATATTATGGAAGTAATCCCATCATGGCTTTTGCCTCTCATCATCATTGTTTCAGTATGGGAAGGAGTCTGGAAATTAATCGCAATGTGGAAAGCAGGACGGAACAATCATCTTGTTTGGTTTATTTGCATTGCTCTCATCAACACAGTGGGTATTTTACCAATCGTTTATATTTTAATGCACAAGAAAAAATCAACGACAGACAAAACAACTGTGTAACTACGAAAAATACTATATTCGCACCCTAAAACTTCATCACTGTGGAAAACATTCAATTCAACCAACTCAATATGTTTCGTGCAGTTTAAAAACACGCATCAAAAGATCAGGCAATCACCAATAAATTGTTGATTTCAAAAACGGAATCATCGCCCTCAATACAAAAATCACAGCCATACAAACCACATCAGGCGAAGCAGACCTCGCCACATCGGGCATAACCACAGGAAAAAATCAGTTGCAGGAAGCCCTTTGCCAAAGCACCATTTCACACATCAGCCCAACAATGGCGTATGCAACTTCCATCAACGATACCACACTGGAAGAACAAATGAACCTCTCCCTAACAGAACACCGCGAAACAAACGATGACCAAATCGGGCAAAAAGCACAAACACTTCTCGGAATCGTAAATAATTTAGTCGGCTCATTGGGCGATTACGGAATAACAAACGCCACCATTGCAAGTTGGCAACAAGACATCAACAACTATCTCGCAGTCCTCACAAACCCACGCATTGCAATCACACACCGTGCAACGCTCAACGAAGAACTCGTAACACTTTTCAAAGAAGCGAATACAATTCTCAAAAAAACTTTAGACCCCATTTCAATTTCTTTCAAACCAAACAACAAACATTATTTAAGCGACTACGAAAAAGCAAGAGAAATAATTGACCTCGGAAAGGGATCAACACACTGCAAAGGAAAATGTACCACAGCAGATGGACAGCCAAAATACAATGTGAAAATAAAAGTCAACGAACAACCCGTTGAAACCGCCAACGATGTTGACGGATTATTCCTTCTGAATCCCGATACCGCTCCAGCAACCATCACCCTCACCGCCACCGATACAGACGGAACAACCCAAACAACACCGCCCTTTGAAATCAAAAAAGGCGACAGCATCATTAAAAACTTCGTCTTCCAACCACCCGCAAACCCACCTGCCTAAAGGGGAATTAAGTCCGAAAGGACTCTCGGAGGAGTCCAGCGGACTACTTCGGAGGGGGATGTTCTCACTTTTAACGCAAAAAACACGACTTTTGCCCATCTTGACCCGACTATAGCCAATCTTGAGCGTACTTTTGCCCTTCTTGCCTCTACTATAGCCCATCTTCTTGACACTATGGCATATCTTGACTGTACTTTGTCATATCTTGACCGTACTTTTGAAGTTCTTGCCTCTACTATAGAACATCTTGGCTCTACTATAGCGCATCTTGACCGTACTATTCAACACCTTGACCGTACTATTGCAGGGACTGACTGCACTATTGAACACCTTGCCCAAACTATAACGCACCTTTTCACCCCGACAGCAGTTCCCTTCCCGACTATTCCGCATCTGGACAGAACTATTAACGGCAACTTTCGGCAGACAGCAACTCTTTTCTAAAACATTCTCATCACCCGACAGCAGACAACAAACACCACCTTCCCGAATGGCACGCACATCCCGCACATAAATTATTTTATAGGAATTATGGATTTTATGTGCGGGAAGAGCGTGCCCATCCTGCACCCCGACAGTAATAAATTTTCAAAAATGCCCGACACAAAAACAAAAACTAAAAAAATAATTTTCCACTCAGACAGACACTTCATCACGACAGACAGAAAAAAAGCACAGGTGGTAACAGCGGGCTTGCGCAATGCGGGTTTCCTCTTGAAAAAATGTTTTCAGCATTTAATTATCTTTGTGCTGGCGGACAGCGAAGTGCTTTTTAATCCCGCACTTCGCAAGCCCGCAAACCGTTACACAAACGGGGGGCAAAGTTACGCAAAGGACAATTACTAATCAGCATCCGTCCCTATCAAATTTTTCATTTTTCCTGCCCACAATAAACAACCATAGGGCCTGAAATAATAAACATGGTTTTACTTCCGGCACATCAAAACCTGTCCGGCAACTGACGGATAAAATTTAACCATATTGTTATTTTATAACAGAATTTCAAATTAAAAACTAATTTTGACCCCGAAAAATCAAAACAAAAACAAATATGATTATGAGAAAGCAGATGAACCTGCCTGAAGAGGAAAAGAAGTAATACTTTTTATCCTTTCCTGTCCGGGTTATCTTTTAAAAAACTTTTCCATCCGGTGTAGCTTTTCCCGGTTTGTATTTTGTTTCCCTGGAAATAATGGCAGACTGCGGCAGCCAGGCCGTCGGTAGCATCAAAAAACTCAGGGGCTTCTGTAAATTCAACCAATGAGGCAAGCATGCCGGCAACCTGTTCTTTGGATGCATTCCCGTTCCCGGTGATGGATTGCTTGATTTTTTTCGGTGAATATTCAAAAACGGGAATGTCTTTATACAGTGCGGCTGCAATGGCAACACCCTGCGCCCGCCCCAGCTTAAGCATTGATTGAACATTCTTTCCGTAAAAAGGCGCTTCGATGGCCAACTCGTCGGGTTTATACTCTTCGATAAGACTGAGTGTACGTTCAAAAATCTTTTTTAATTTTAACGCATGATTGGCGTATTTTCCCAATTTTAAAACACCCATTGTGATTAGGCTGATATTCTTGTCTTTATGATGGATCAACCCGTAACCCATGATGTTGGTGCCGGGGTCAATGCCCAGAATGATTCGGTCTGAGTTCAAATTTTTATTATTAAATGATGAAAACAAAATTAAGCAAAACATACAATATCCTCATCAGGCTGCTCATCATTTTGCTCACATTCGGTTTTTTATATAACCAGATATTTTACAGGAAGGATTTAGAGGGGATCATTGACTTTATCCCCGGCATTTCAGGATCAGCCCGGTTTTATTCCAACCTTATATTTGCCATTTTGCTCATCCCGCTGAATCAGTTTTTAGAAATTGTAAAATGGAAGTTCTTAATTGACAAGCTGGAAAAAGTTTCTTTGTGGACAGCGACCAAGGCAGTGCTTACCGGCATTTCGGTGAGTATGTTCATGCCCAACCGGGTGGGTGACTATCTGGGAAGGGTTTTTGTTTTGAAAAAAGCCGACCGGCTTCAGGCCATCCTGATCACTATACTCGGCAGTATGGCGCAGTTACTGATAACCATATTATACGGCTTTCTGGCCTTGCTGTTCTTTTTCCCCTGGTACTACGATATAAGCAGCCAATTTAATGTTTGGGTTTATTCCGGATTGATCCTGATGATCCTGATGCTGACGTTTGTCTTTGTCTTTGTTTACCTGAACTTTAGCGGGTTTTCCGATATTCTGCGCCGCATAAGCGGAAGGTTCTTTAACCGGATAAAAAAATACACTGAGGTGTTTTCGTGGTACAGTTCCAAAAACCTTCTGCTAATATTATTATTGAGCGGGTTAAGGTATGTGATTTTTTCATTTCAGTTTTATCTGCTTTTGCGTGCGTTTAATATTCCGGTTAACTATTATGCTGCTATGGTACTTGTTGGCCTGGTGTATTTACTGATGACCATCATCCCGACGGTTGCACTTACCGAACTGGGGGTCAGGGGGTCGGTTAGTCTTGTTCTTTTTTCTCTATACCTTGAGCCGTTGGGATTGTGGTCGGAAAATACAGGGATTGGCGTAGCTTCGGCAGCCACCATATTATGGTTGATGAATTTGGCCCTGCCTGCTCTGATTGGTGTTATCTTTGTTTACAGTTTACGTTTTTTCAGATCAAATAATAGAAATGGCAATTAACATATATTTTTGGATCCTTACGTTATCAGCACTCGGTTACCTGCTGGTTATCCTTTTAGTTACTGTCGGGTGGTACCGGACAAAATCTGATGAACTGCTTGAAAATATTCCGGGGCTGAAAGTCAGCGTGGTGGTTGCCGTTAGGAATGAGGAAAAAAATATTGAGCACTTGCTTAAAGACATTGCCAGGCAGGATTACTCAAAAGAGGATATGGAAATTATTCTTGTTAACGATAATAGTGAGGATAAAACCGTTGAGGTTATTGAACGTTTTATGGCCGAATGGCCCAGGATGGATATCAAACTGTTTCATTCGGGAAAAGAAGGAAAAAAGGCAGCCCTTTTGCAGGGCATTGAAAACGCTAAAGGTGAACTGATTGTAACCACTGACGGGGATTGCCGGATGGAACCCCTGTGGCTGGGCAGGATGGTTGCTTTTTATAAAAAAGATGACTGTAAACTGATCATCGGCCCGGTGGTTTATCAAAATGAAAAAAGCATAAACCAGAAGTTCTTTTCACTGGATTTTATGAGTCTTGTAGCTGCGGGGGCCGGCTCGGTTGGCATCGGGTTGCCTTTTATGGGAAACGGGGCAAACCTGGCATTTGAACGTGAAGCCTGGTTGACAATCAGTTCGGGTACCGGGGGAAAACAATTTGTTTCAGGGGATGATGTTTTCCTGATTCAGGGCATGGTAAAATACTTTGGTGCCCCTTCTGTGCGGTTTTTAAAAGACCCATCCACCATTGTGACGACCAACCCGCCGGAAAACTTCCGGGAATTTTTATCCCAGCGCATTCGATGGGCATCCAAAGCAAAAGGATACCGGATGTTATGGCCCGTGTTGGTTTCATCTATCGTTTTTTTATTTAATGTATTTGTCGTTTCCATTTTTTTAGCCACAATATTCAAACCCTGGTTTTTTCTCATTTTCTGCCTTTTTGTTTTGCTGAAAATGATGACAGACTTTCCTTTGTTGAAAAATTTCACCTCATTTGCCGGGAAAAGGAAATTGCTATCCATGCTTTTCCCGTTTGAGTTTATTTATCCCTTTTATATTGTCGTTGCTGCTTTTACCGCTTTGTTTTTCAGGTTTGAATGGAAAGGGAGGAGTGGGCTAAGGTAGAGATAAAAGCCAGGATGTCGCTATTTGGGATATCTGTCCTTACTCTCTGGGCGGATGCATGTACAAATATTGATTTAAAAGAAAGTTAAAGTTTTATTGATACTTTCGGATTATAAATCAGAAAGAGCCTGATATTCATATTTGGTGACTAAAATCCTAAGTCGAACTTTTCAGGGTGAACTCAATAATTGAACAATTGAACAACCGAGCCATTGAACTCATCCTCGTTTCGCTTTATCGGTCAGGGCAGTCGAGTCATGAAACCATTGAGCCAACAATCAATCACCCCTCCCCCTTTTTTCGTTTCAGCAGAGCTTCCGCAACAATCAAATCCGAGGGGTTGGTAATCTTTATATTTTCTTCATTGCCTTCCACGAGGTGGATCATCTGTACCGTACTTTCCAGCACCAACGCATCATCGGTAAAATCTTCGCGGTAGTTCTGCTGATAAGCATTTTTGATGAGTGTGGAATAAAACACCTGTGGGGTCTGGGCAATCCTCAACTTTTCCCGGTTAAACGGTTTATTCAGTGAGGCATCCGTTTCCCTGACAGATTCATGGATGCGGATGGCCGGTATGGCATTTCCCTTTCGCCGGGCAATATCAAAACAACGTTGAATAGTATCTTCCGACACCAGCGGCCTGACGCCATCGTGAATGGCAACAAGGGCATCATTGGGGACGAGCCCTAATCCCCTTTTAACAGAATAAAAACGTTTTGGCCCGCCTGAGATGACCTGATGAGGAACGCGAAAATCATGTTCAACACAAAGCAATTTCCAATATTCCAGATCGGTTTCGGAGAGTACAACAATAAATTTTTTTGGAGAAGGTAAAACAGTAAATACATCGAAGGTATGCATCAAAAGGGGCTTCCCGAGTAATTCGACAAATTGTTTGGGTTGTCCGCCAATCCGTGACCCTCTTCCACCGGCAACGATGAGGATGTATTTGTCCATTTAACTATAAATTGTAAAAATACCCATTTCAGGAAAATAAAAAAGCCCGGAAATGATTCCGGGCGGTGTAATTTTTCAAAATCGTTTTCATTAAGTAATCAGCATAGCATCGCCATAGGTGAAAAACTGATATTTTTCTTTCATGGCAACCTTGTAAACTTCTTTTGCAAATTCATATCCCAGATAGGCTGAAACCATCATGTACATTGGCGACATGGGAAGATGAAAATTGGTGATCAACGAATCGGCCGTATGAAATTCGTAAGGGGGGAAAATGAATTTGTTTGTCCAACCCGCATAAGATTTTATTTTCCCGGTTATGGAAACTGCCGACTCCAGTGCTTTCATACTGGTTGTGCCAATAGCACAAACCCTGTGTTTTGTTTCAAAAGCCCGGTTGATCAAATCGGCTGATTGTTGGTTGATAAACATTTCTTCCGAATCCACCTTGTGTTTTGTGAGGTCTTCCACTTCGATGGGCCTGAAATTGCCCAGTCCGGTGTGGAGTGTAATTTCGGCAAAGTTTATCCCTTTTATTTCAAGGCGTTTCATCAGTTCCCTTGAAAAATGCATCCCGGCGGTGGGTGCTGCAACCGCCCCTTCGTGTTTTGCATAAATGGTTTGATAACGCTCATCATCAAGAGAATCGGCTTGCCGTTCATGTTCGCGTGGCAACGGGGTTTCGCCAAGCGCCTGAATGGTTTTTTTAAATTCTTCATAAGGGCCGTCAAAAAGAAACCGCAGTGTTCTTCCGCGCGAAGTGGTGTTGTCAATTACCTCTGCAACCAATGCTTCGTCTTCACCAAAGTAAAGTTTATTGCCAATCCTGATCTTTCGGGCAGGGTCAACCATAACATCCCAAAGACGTGATTCACGGTTTAATTCGCGAAGTAAAAAAACTTCAATCTTTGCCCCCGTTTTCTCTTTTTCACCATACAAACGGGCAGGGAAGACTTTGGTATTATTGATCACAAACACATCCCCGTCTGAAAAAAACCCAAGGACATCTTTAAATTCTTTGTGCCCGATGGTTCTTGTTTTCCTGTTAACAACCATCATTCTCGATTCATCCCTGTTTTCCGGAGGGTACTTTGCAATTAAACTTTTTGGTAGATCAAACTTAAACTGTGATAATTTCATCTGAAGCAATTAACTTTAATATCCAACTAATAACATGTTTCCCCAGGCCTGATAGCATGCCTGCCTTTTTTAAAAGCAAAAAGCCAGCAAAGATACAATAATTTAGTGCAAAAGTCAATAGCTGGACAGATATAAATTTGATTATGAGAATATTAGAATAAGGGTGTTGGTTTACTGTTTGTTAATTGTCTGAAATTCCGTTTTGAGCAAGGATAAGGCTTCTAAATTTTTCAATTGTAAAAGCTTCACTTACATTAAATGCACCGATTTGTGTCCGCCTGAGCCCCGAAAGGAAAGCCCCGTTTTCCAATGCCTTTCCAAAATCGTTGACCAATGAGCGGATGTAAGTCCCTTTGCTGCATCTGACCATAAAATCCACATGAGGCAGATTTATATTTGTCAGTTGAAATTCATGGATTATCACTTTTCGCTTTTTCAGTTCTACCGGTTTATTTTCCCGCGCATAATCAAAAGCCCTTTTCCCTTTAATTTTAACTGCGGAATAGAGGGGGGGCGTTTGGTCAATTTCACCGAGAAACCGTTGTCGTGCTTTTTCCAGATCGTCAATCGTCAGGTGTCCATACTCAAAATGTTGGTCAGGTGTTGTTTCACGGTCATACGATGGGGTTGTGCCCCCCAGTTGCATGCTGCCGGTATAAGTTTTAACCATTCCCTGATAATGAACAATTTCTTTGGTTTTTTTCCCGGTACATATAATCAGAAGCCCTGTTGCCAGGGGGTCGAGTGTGCCGGCGTGGCCAACTTTTAATTTTTTTATTCCATAAACTTTACGAATAAAGAAACGGAGAAAATTTACCACATCAAAAGAGGTCCATTCCAATGGTTTATCAATCAGAATGACCTCGCCAGAAAGAAAGTCGAACTCCATCAATCAATAGTTAAATCATATCCCAAAGCAAGGAAAACAAGAATAGCCACCCCCACAATTATCCTGTAATATCCGAACATTTTAAAGCCGTGTTTTGTAAGATAGGTGATGAATGATTTTATGGCCAGCAAGGCAACAATGAAGGCAATAATATTACCTATAATGAGCATTGAGATATTATCGGTATTAATGGCTGCATAGTTTTTCATCAGCTTGTATCCCGCGGCTGCAAACATTGTGGGGACAGCAAGAAAAAAGGAAAATTCGGCTGCGGTTTTCCGGGTAAGCCGCTGGCTCATCCCGCCTATTATCGTAGCGGCTGACCTCGACACACCCGGAATCATGGCCAGCGTTTGGAAAAACCCTATCTTCAGGGCGGTTATATAACTTATCTGTTGGTCTTCCGAAGGATTGTTAAACCATTTGTCAACAAACAACAAGACAATACCCCCGAGAATTAACATAATGGCGACGATGTAAACATTCTCAAGCATGCTGTCAATATAATCGCTGAAAAGCAATCCTATTACGGCAGCAGGCAAAAAAGCGACAAACAGTTTATAATAGAAATCCCAGGATTGAAAAAAACGTTTCCAGTAAAGTACCACCACCGAAAGTATAGCCCCAAACTGTATGTTAATGATAAAGGCCTGAATGAAATCATTGCTTTTCATTCCCAGAATCCCTTCCGTCAGTATCATGTGCCCTGTGGAGGAGATGGGTAGAAACTCTGTTATTCCTTCAACGATAGCAATGATGATTGCTTCAATCCAATTCATGTAAAGTTATTTGATGGTGAAAAATCAGGAACGGACTTTGGATTTGGGCCTCCGCAGAATTGCAAACATCTCAATAATGTATCCGATAAGAATTAAAATTGGTGCAAGTGTAAGGCGTTGAAAGTCAAAAAGTGCAAAGTTGAAAACTTTCGGATTATCCGATCCTCCTCCGATGAGTAATAGAAAACCGGCGGTCAGAGCAATTAATCCTGCAATGACTAAAATATAGTTTTCCCTGTTGAATACAAACGGGGAGACTTCTTCATTTCCTTTTGTTTTAGGTTTTTTCGTTGCCATTATGTTTTATTTTTTGACAAAAGTAAAAGAAAAAGTTTTTGGTACGGGTTGAATTAAGAATTGTTAACCGTATAATTTATCCGGTTTCAGGTTGAGATATTTCCTGACAGCCAAATAAGTTGACATGCCTGAAACGATCATGCCCAGTATGAGCACAAACAGATACAGAAAAAGCAACATCTCAGGACTGGAAATAAGTTTTAGTTCGGGCAGGTTGTTCCAGAGTGTAACAACAATAGCCGACAGCAACCCGAGAGCAATAAACGCGCTGATCACACCCTGAATTATACCCCTGACAATAAACGGCCTTCGGATAAAACCCTGGGTAGCCCCAACCAGTTGCATACTCCGGATGATAAACCGGCGCGAATAAACCGAAAGCCTTATTGTATTATTGATTAGCGCCACCGCAATAATAAGCAACAACAAACTAAAACCGAGCAGTATCAAACTGATCTTCCTCAGGTTTCTGTTGATAAGGTGTACCAGCGATTTTTGGTAATAAATATCTTTTACCCCTTTGTTTTTGAGGATAAAATTTTGAATCTGCGCCAGGCTGTCATTATTGGCCCATTCGGCATAAAAACGGACATCAATGGAAGGCAGCAGCGGGTTGTCGTCATCCTTAAAAAATCCGGTAAAATCTTCACCCAGTGTTTTCGACAAACGCCGGGCAGCTTCTTCTTTGGTAATGTATTCGGTACTTTTAACGTAAGGTTTTGTGTCCAGTATCTTTTGCAGATAAAGGATATCGGCTTCCTTCGTATTTTGTTCCATGATGATCTCAAAGCCGATGTTCTCACGGATGTATCTCGAAAGAACCCGGGCATTAATCGCTATTAACCCCAGTATGCCCAAAGTGAAAAGCACCAGGGTAATACTGATTACGGAGGTTAAATAAGAACTGTTGATCTTACGCTGATAATATTTTTTTTCGCGTTGGCTCATTTGCAGAGGCTAAAATAAAGTTTTATTTTAGTTTTTCTTTTACTTTTTCCAACATCAGGCCAACCATTTTTTCAATATCGAATTTCGTGTTCAAACCCCAGTCATGTCTGGCGATATGGTCATCAATGCTTGCCGGCCAGCTATCGGCGATGGTCTGCCTGAAGTCCGGTTGGTATGAAATGTTAAACTCCGGCAACCTTTTTTGAATACTTTCCGCAAGTTCGTTGGGTGTAAATGATATGCCGGCCATATTATAAGCAGACCGTAACGATAATTTACTTGCGTCAGCTTCCATCAGCCTGATGGTATTGTCAATGGCATCGTCCATAAACATCATTGGCAGGGCGGTGTTCTTTGAAAGGAAGCATTCGTAGCTTCCTTTTTTAATGGCGTCAAAAAATATTTCCACTGCATAATCGGTCGTTCCGCCGCCGGGTTCTGTTTTGTAACTGATCAGGCCGGGATAGCGGACACTGCGAAAATCAACATCATAACGCCGGGTATAATATTCACCCCATCGTTCGCCGGCCAGTTTTGAAATGCCGTAAACCGTGTTGGGTTCCATTATGGTTAATTGCGGGGTATTATGACGTGGCGTAGTTGGCCCGAAAACGGCAATGGAACTGGGCCAGAACATTTTTTTGGCTTCTGACTGACGGGCTGCTTCCAGGGTGTTCATCAACGCTTTCATGTTGATCTCCCAGGCCTGAAGCGGAATTTTTTCGGCATTGCCAGATAATACGGCAGCCAGATTATAGATTTGTGTTATATGATGCCTGACGATAAAGTGAAGCAGGTTTTTATAATCCAGCACATCAAGGATTTGAAAAGGGCCGCTGTTCCTTATTTCTTCGCCCGGATTTTTGATGTCGGTGGCAAACACATTCCCGTTACCGTACTTTTTACGTAATGCCATTACGAGTTCGGAACCGATTTGTCCTAAACTGCCTATGATAAGTATTCTTTCCATTGTAACCGGGTATTAAAATTATTTTCCGGGCAAATGTATTAAAACACTGATTTTACTCAATCTAAATAAGGAGTTGTTTTTGGTTTATATTGGGATTAGGGTTAATTTTACTTTCAATTTTAGAGCGATTAGATATGGTCAGCATCAGGGAAGTAATTTCGGCTAAAGACATTAAACAATTTGTCAGTTTTCCTTACCACCTATACAAAAATAACGCCTATTGGATACCTCCCATCAAAGCAGATGAGATAAAACAATTAAAACCGGAAACCAATACGGCATTTTCGTTTTGCAATGTTAAATTCTGGATGGCATGGCAGGATGGCCGGTGTGTCGGGCGCATTGCAGCCATCATCAACCATCTTTATAATGAAAAGATTGGGCGTAAGATGGGACGGATTTCAAGGGTTGAGTTTATTGATGACCCGGAAGTATCGCAGTTGCTTTTTGAAACAGCGGAAAACTGGTTGCGCGAACAGAAAATGGAAGCCGTGCATGGCCCCCTGGGATTTACAAATATTGATAACCAGGGATTGTTGATTGAAGGGTTTGAGTATTTACCTTCCCAGGCTTCTGTTATGCATTTCCCTTATTATCAGAAACATTTTGAAGCATTGGGTTATGTGAAAGAAACGGACTGGGTTGAATTCAGGTTGAAGATTGAAGAAATACCCGAAAAAGCTACCCGGCTTGCCAATATCATCAAGAAACGAAACGGCCTTGAAGTAATTCATCTGAGCAGTAAAAAACAAATCAGACAATACATTCATCAGGCATTTGAGCTGCTCAATGTTGCTTTTGCCGAATTGCCGTATGTGGCGCCATTTTCGAATGAAATGATAGATTTTGTTGCAAAAAAATATGCGTCAGTATTACAACCTAAATATACGGTAATGATTTTTAAAGAAGGCATAATGATTGGTTTTATTGTGGGATTGCCCAGTTTATCCAAAGCCCTTCAAAAAGCCCGTGGACACCTTTTCCCCTTTGGGTTTTTGTATATTCTGAAAGCATTAAAAAATCCGGAAGAAATGGACTTGCTTTTAACCGGGGTTGACCCGCATTATCAGAAGATGGGGCTGCCGGCTATCCTGATCAGTGAATTGCAGAAATCAATGTTGGAAAACGGGGTAAAATATGTTGAAACCACAGGCATGTTCGAGTCCAATGTTAAAGGGGCTACCCACTGGAAAAACTATGACCATATCCAGCACAAAAGGCGCCGTTGTTTTGTGAAACCACTTTGATTTTTTTCACCCAAAGGCGCAAGGAAAACCTGCCAATGGATAAATCCGGTGGCTGGTATTCATTCGGGCCCTTCGGGCCGGGAACCCAGTCCATTATTCACCCCCCCCATATACACTTATCTCCTTTATATCCCTTTTTATTTTTTTCTTTCATAAATCGTTTTTGTCCTATTTACTACTTTTGCAACTCAAATTATTAAACAAAATGGAAAGCAAGCTCCGGATATACAACTCGCTTACGCGGAAAAAAGAGATTTTTGAACCGCTTGACCCGCCGCATGTCGGCATGTATGTTTGCGGCCCAACCGTTTATGGGGATGCCCATTTGGGCCATGCACGCCCGGCCATTACTTTTGATGTGGTTTTCCGCTATCTGATGCATCTGGGCAATAAAGTAAGGTATGTCCGCAATATAACCGATGTGGGGCATCTGGAGAATGATGCGGACGAAGGGGAAGACAAGATCACCAAAAAAGCCCGGGTTGAACAACTGGAACCCATGGAAGTGGTAAAATATTTTACGGACCGTTACCATCATAACATGGATCAACTCAACGTGCTGCATCCAAGCATCGAACCCACTGCCTCGGGGCATATCATTGAGCAGATAGAACTGGCAAAAGCTATTTTGAATAACGGCTATGCCTATGAAAAAGACGGGTCGGTTTACTTCGACGTGGAGAAATACAACAAAGCCTATCATTACGGTAAACTTTCCGGACGGAAGATTGAGGATCTGTTTCAATATACCCGTGAGTTGTCGGGACAAAAAGAAAAGAGAAACAGTTTTGACTTTGCATTATGGAAAAAAGCCGACCCGAAGCACATTATGCACTGGCCTTCACCCTGGAGTGAAGGTTTCCCCGGCTGGCATCTTGAGTGTTCGGTGATGAGTTCAAAATATCTCGGTGAACGGTTTGATATTCATGGCGGGGGGATGGATCTGCTGTTTCCTCATCATGAATGCGAGATTGCCCAGTCAAATGCAGCCACAGGCCATGATCCGGCAAAATACTGGATGCATAACAACCTGATAACGGTTCACGGACAGAAAATGGGTAAATCGCTTAACAACTTTATTACACTCAATGAGTTTTTCAGCGGCGAGCATGAATCCCTTGACCGGGCATACAGCCCCATGACCATCCGGTTTTTCATTCTGCAGGCTCATTATCGCAGCACACTCGACTTTTCAAATGAAGCCTTGTCGGCTGCCGAAAAAGGAATGAACAGACTGCTTGACACCTATCACCTGATTAAAGAAATCGCACCTGCAAGCCAGTCATCTGTTGACATCAGAAAATTTGCGGAAATGTGCAAAGAGGCGATGGACGATGATTTCAATACACCCATCGTGCTTGCCCATTTGTTCGATTTGTCAAAGATCATTAACCAGGCCAATGACGGAAAAGAAAACCTTTCGGCAGATGATCTGGAATTTACCGGCAATATTTTTACAACTTATCTTTTTGAATTGCTTGGAATTAAGAAAGAGGATAAAAATACCGGTGACACAGCCCTGTTCGGGGGTTTGATGGATACAATTTTGAAAATCAGGGAGGAAGCCAAAAAGAAAAAAGATTATTCCACTGCCGACTATATCCGTGATGAGTTGAACAAACTCAACATCCTGATAAAGGACACGAAGGATGGGGCAACGTGGGAAATTAAAAAATAAATTTTACCTGGAAACAACAAACCGTTGCTGACTGACCTGGCTGCCTGACTTAACCCTGATAAGATAAACTCCGTTTTCAAGCCCGGATGTATTAACTGTTATCCGGTTTGAACTGCCATCGTAAAGATTGGCAATTTCAGAAGACATGATCTGTCCTTGCAAATTAATGATATCAATGCTCACATTTTCAGAATGAGCCATTTTAACGGAACAGTTAATCTGGTTTGTTGCCGGATTCGGGTAAAGTGTTCCAAGAAAATTGTCCCCGTTCTCCGCGATGTCCAAGGTAACATCACCTGTATTTAAATCAATAACAATATCATCAATATCCGGTTTTCCTTCGGTAAGCTCAATTTTAGTACTATGCTGTGGGACACCGGCAATTTCAGCACCGAGATAATAAGTGCCCAGCGGAAGGTTGGCGAGGTTAAATTCACCGTTATTATCCGAATAAGTACATGTCATGGGATATCTTGATGCATCATATAATATAATATCCACATTTTCAATGGATAAATTCCTGAAATTCATAAAAGATATGGTTTGAACAATGGCTCCCGAGATGTTCCCGGTTCCTGACTCTATCCCCAGTCCTTCTAAAAGATGAACATCATATTCCCAGTCTGTATGGTCATGTTTAATAATCTTTGCTTCTTCCCAATAAATGTTATCCCCGTAATAAGTGGGGATATACTTGCCAAAGTATTTGGAATCTTTGGAAGGTTGAGTTTTTACATAATAGTTGCCTTCGGGAATCTGATAAAAATAATAATACCCGAGTGTATCAAACCTGGTAGTGTCAATGGGCGTAATCTGATTTGTGATTTCAATCCGGAAAAGGTAGGCTATGCCGACATCAATGGGAAAAAGGTGGTCAGCAAAACAATGCCCGCCCAGATGATAATAATTTCGATCGGCTATATAAAGATACTGGCTAAGGCTGTTAATCTCAACATGGTTATTTACGTAAGCTTTTACCGTGAGTTTAATTTTATAAGTGCTCGACTTTGGATAGGAATGCATTGGGTTTTGAGTCGTTGAAACCGTACCATCTCCAAAATCCCAGGCCCAGCTAATAATATTTTCATTTTTGGTTATATCCTGAAACGAATACATTAATTTGTTTTCGGGGGCAGTTTGCTGAAAAAGAAAACGTGCCTGGAGTAAGGGGGACTGATAGGGAATAAAAATTGAAAAATTGGAAATAAAAACATTATAATTTGTCGCATCTAAAAAACGAAAATAAATAGTGTCTTCCTGTTTTTCACCATAATAATCATAAGTATAAATCAACAATGTGCCGTGAGTGAGGGTAGTTGTGATGGTGTCATGATAAAAACCCTCATCATCACTTGTTACTTCTTTATAGTAATTCATTATGGATGATTCCAGCGTATCGCTGATAATATATATTTTGTGATTCGAAATAGGGCTTCCATATTCCGAATGGGTTATTTGGCCTGTTATGTCAATTTCGTAATACTGTTTTTCCTGTGGCTGGGCACAGGAATACTTCAATCCCCCAAAAAATAAAGAGCAAATCAAAGCCATTGTAAAAAGTATTTTTGTTTTCATAAGGCAGTTTCCATTATTTCAAATAATATACGAATCCAAAACGCAAAGCAAAACCTGATAATGCTTTTTTATAAGATTGTTCCCGGTAAAAATTATCAAAAGATAATCTGTAATTCGGTTCAAGCGAAAGGGAAATATGTTTGGATGCTTTGACTTCAATACCTGCACCCAACCAGAGTTGAACATAATAATTTGACCGCTGTGGCAAATGGTTGTCAATGTTGAGTATCTCAACATAATCAATGTCACTAACGGGTTTTTCAAGATTTTTCCCAACCATATAATTGAATGCCGGCCCGGCATAAAAATACCAGTTGAATAAATGCGTCCGGTTGTAATAACCAAACATCAGCGGGGTTTGCACGTAAAAATAAGTATTTGTCGGTTCTTTTATTGTTACATGCCGGGCTGTGTCCCAAACCTCCGTTGTTTTGGTGTAGTAGGTGGGGACAAGCACTCCGTCAACACTGTCAAATGTAATATCATAAACATCCTCATAAGTCCCTAAGAGGTCGTTGCTGAGATAGTTGATCTTTGAAAATCCCCGGTCATGGGCATAAGTAAAGCCCAAACCAAATCGCAGGAAGAAATGTTTGTTGATGTAATAAGTGGGTTCAACACTTAATGTATATGAGGGCAGTATTTGTAATGAATCAAAGTTTTCGAAAAACATCTCCGGAGTAATATACAATCCGACCGACCAAAGGCTTTTATGTCTTGAGTTGGTTTCTGTTGTGACGGATTGAGCAGAATAGGCCTGATGTTGAATGGTTTCTTTTGGCAAATCGTTGTTCAGGGTTAATGACAGGGTGGGTAAAGTAAAAATTTCGTTAGTGCTGTTTTGAACAGGACGGCTGCTTGCTTCCGAAAGTTCGGAAACATGGCCGTTAACACTTGCCGTTGTTTCATTATTGTTAAAGTTTTGGGTGTTTCCTGAAATACCGGTGTTTGAATTGGCTTTTGGTTTTACGGAAGCAACATGGGTCTCGGCATATTCATTTTTCGGAACATTAACATCAGTATTTTCCGGTTCTTCCGAATTTGCGATTATTTCAGTTGCGCTTACTGTAGCGGGCTGATTGTTTGCCGGCGGGTCATCAAGTGTTTTACTGACGGGAACAGAATCGGTGAATTGCAATTTGTTTACAGAACCATTTGAAGATTGCGAAGTGAACAACAAAATTCCAAGAAGTATCGCAGCCAAAAGAATAACTGCCGCGGCAATGGGTTTGGCATACCGCACAAAAAATGCAGGATGCGATGAAATGCCTTTTTCAATCCCACTCCAGATATGATCGGGAGGGGCAGGGGCAAATCCGTCAAATTTTGCCTTGATCAGTTGGTCAATATTATTTGGGCTGTTTTCCAATCCGTTTTTTTTCTTTTTCTTTTAATGCGTTCAGTTTTTTCTGCAACGACTTTCGTGCCCTTGATAACTGCGACTTGGATGTGTTCTCAGATATCTCAAGCATTTCACCAATTTCTTTATGTGTATATCCTTCAATGATATTCAGGTTAAAAACCGCCCTGTATCCGTCAGGTAACTCCCTGATCACTTCGATCAGTTCATCCGCTGCCATTTTTTCAATGATGTATAAATTGTCCTCATTTTTTTCCCTGACATTTTCCAGTTCGGTTTTCTTTCCCTGTTTGATCCTTTTTTTATAAATATTAATTGCCGTATTGATAATCGTCCGCCTCACCCAGCCTTCCAGCGAGCCTTCACCCCTGAAATCCTTCAAATGATTAAAAACACGGATAAACCCTTCCTGCAGTATATCGTCTGCTTCTTCGGTACTACCTGCAAAGCGAAGGCATATCCCATACATTTTTGGGGCAAGTTGCTGATAAAAGGCCTTTTGTGTTTTCCCATCACAGGACTTCAATTTTATTATGAAGGCTTTATCAAAAATCATGCAGACAATATTTTATATGCTTTAACTCCGCATATTTATTCCATCCTGCAAGATATAAAAATACCTCCAATGTTATACTTCAATGACAAAAACCTTTTTAAAATGGTTGCACATTTCCTGCCGTGGATAAATCAGCAGGGGAGGAGCGCTCTTTTTTTCATCAGGCAAACCCATATTTTTGCAGGCTTTTCTTCCTTATTTCCGAAAAAACCTGCCCTTAGAAACTGAATTTCAAAATATTTTTCAACGGCATCCACAATATTTTTAGCCGATCGCATGGGTGGGCCGCTATCGCGGGGCGGGCTGTCGCAACTTCCCACAAGGCTAAGCCATAAACCATTATCTGACAATACTGAGGCAACTTTACCGGCCAGATTTTTTCTTTTGCCCGGCGTATCGTAGGAATGAAAATAACCACGGTCGAAAACAAAATCGAAAGGGGCATTTTTTATATCGTCGTTTAAAAAATCAAGTTGAAGGAACTGAACAGAGGCTTCCGTTTTTTCTGCTTTTTCCCGCGCTATATTGAGTGGTATTTCAACCACATCACACGCCGTAACATCGAATCCGGATTGCGCAAGCCAGATGGAATCGGTACCTGTCCCGCACCCGGGTTCCAGTGCTTTACACGGTTTGACGGGCAGGTTTTCCACTACTTCAATAAGGTTGAAATCGGGCTCTTCATGGGCCCAGGGCATAAAACCCTTTTCATAATGTTTGCTAAATCGTTTTTTAATTTCCATAAAATCAAATCCTTTATTGATAAAACATTGTATTGACAATTTCCAGACGGTCTTCATCATTTAACTGATGGTGCATGCCGGAAGCCTCATTTTTGTTTAACTGGTTGATGATGATTTCTTTCTGGTCTTCACCAATGCCCTCATCCGTCAGATTGACCGGGGCATTTATACTTTGAAAAAATGTCTTCAGCGCCGCAATGGTTTCATTAACGGTATCCACCCCAAAAAGATGGTTACCCAGGTTTTGGATGCGTGCGGGAATTCGATCTTTTTGCAATGTGAGCCAGGCAATATATACAATGCTCAGCGAGGCACCGTGAGGCATATCGTACAACAGCGACAACTCGTGCCCGATGGCATGAACTCCCCAATCCCCGTTTTTCTTGCCATATCTTGTCAACCCGTTGAGAGCTAAAGTAGCATCCAGCATGATGTTGGCGCGCAAATCAATATTTTCAAGGTTATCAAGTAACCCGGGTCCATAATGCATGGCGTCTTTGATGATCTCGAAAGTAATGGCATCAATAACCGGTGGTTCGCCTTCACCGAAATAAAATTCCAGTGCGTGGGCAATTAAATCAACGATGCCGTAAACCGTGTAATTTTTTGGAACGGAAGCAGTGAATGCCGGGTCGAGAAAGGATTCTTTGGGAAAATTCAGGTCGTTGACAAATCCGATCTTTTCGCCCGTATCGTGATTTTGTACCACGGCGCCGGCATTCATCTCAGTACCGGTTGCGGCCAGGGTAAGCACACAGAGCAAAGGAATCGCATTTTCGGGTTTCACCCTGTATTTCATGATGTCCCATCCGTCGTATCCCGAAGCCATGGCAATGGCGATGATTTTTGCCGAGTCAATCACGCTACCGCCGCCAAGGGCAACTATAACGTCAATATTTTCGCGACGGCCCAGGTCGGTTGCCATTCTCACATCTTCAATAACGGGATTGGGTTTGATGCCCGGGTATTCGACAATTTCAAGCCCTGCCGATTTGAGTTGTTCAACTACCTGATTGTAATACCCGTATTTTTTAACTGATCCCTTACCATAGATCAGCAATACCTTTTTCCCGTATTTCGCTGTGCTTTTTCCCAGCCCGCTGACGATTCCTTTCCCGAAATGAAGCTTTACCGGGTTATATGTTGTAAAATTTTCTATTGCCATGATGATATTTTGTTAGGTGGAAAAAAAGAGTTTAAACTATCGGCCATAAAAATAACAATAAATAAAAACATTTGATATTATTCGGGTTATTATTAAGTTTGCAGCCCCAAAACGGGGTGTGGCGCAGTCCGGTTAGCGCGCTACGTTCGGGACGTAGAGGCCGGGAGTTCGAATCTCCCCACCCCGACCCTGCCCGCTGAAGTCGAACGAAGTGAAGACGAAAGCGGGCTTTTTTTATTCTGCCAATTTATGTATTACGTTTATATCCTCAAAAGTAGAAAGACCGGCCGGGTATTATACCGGACATACTGATAATCGAAAAGAGAGATTTAAACAACGCAACGGTGGAAAGAAAAAAGCTGCTACGTGAATGCTCATCCGCTGACCGATGAATAAAAAAGTATCCGGATCTCTTTTTTTCCCTCAGAAAAAAGAACTACTTTTAATGCTCATTATTGATTATCACAAACAAAATGAAAAAACCTGATCTTTTTATCCCGTCTCTTTTTATTCTTTTTTTGTTGGTTTCAAATTTATTAGTCGCTCAGTGGCCCGTATGGAGCGATCCTGTTTCCATTACCGATTCGGTATCCGACAACATCAATCCCAATATCCGGCTATTGCAATTCACTTCTTACGACTTTTACATTTTCTGGGAAAAATCCACCGACACACTTTCATCGGCGATTTATTATAAGAACTTTTATGAAGACGATGAGCCACAAGTTTTTGTGGGTGATGATGGGGTGCATTACTCCAATCCGCAACCGGTTGACACCTGGCATGGCCAATGGGATGATACTTTGTTTTATGTCTTCTATGAATCGGACATCGAGGGCTTTGATAACATTTATTATCGCGTTTACAATTCATCCGGTTTTACGGAGCCGACACCCTTAACAGAGACTACCAATGAAAAAACAGAATTGCTTTGTAATAATAGCGGAAGAATAGTATGGATGGAACAAAACCGAATCATGCACTCAAAACTGGATGAATATACTCATGTCTTTGAAGAACCTTTTGTTATTGATTCGGGAAATTGTTCTTTCCCTTCTATTGTGCAAACTGATATTGAATGGAGTGGGGATATCCCGGTGGTTTCCTGGATAAAAGTCCTAAATGACAGCTCTCATATTATGATAAGACGGCAGGATAAAAAGGACGGATGGTTGGATGCAGAAACCATTTTTACGGGAGATAGTTGCACAAACCTTTCTTTTTGTACAGGTATGGGACAATCCGGAATTTTGACCTGGGATTATTTTAACGATACAAGCTGGCATTTTCTTTATTACGATCTGGAAGATGACCAGGTTTATATATCGGAAAATAGCCAGCAGAAACCTTTTCAGCCTAGGTATTATTCAGGAGCGGTTTTCGTAAAAAGCAAAGAATTTGGTCCCGGATATACTACTTATGTTTACCAAAATAATGATACTATTGATATTTACACTTCAGGTTTTTATAGCTTCAATCCACCAGTTTACCTTTATCAAAACATATCCAAGTCTGATAATCCGGTAAAACACCCGCAGATTTTTACCGGAAAATTTGAATCCCCCTGTAATTATTATTCTATTAATATATGGGAGGAAAAAGAAAACGACCATTGGCAACTCAAATATTCTACTGCTTTTATTTGCTTAAGCGATATCGAAGAAAAAAACGAACCTGAACAGGTGCAATTGATCACAACACCCAATCCCTTTTGCGGGGAAGTTGAAATTTCTTTTTTACTGAACCGTTCAGATGATGTTACCCTCTCGGTTTACAATACTGCCGGTGTTAAAATTAAAACCATTGAACAAGGCAAACTTGGTGCGGGACAACATATTTATAAATGGAACGGAAGCAAATACCCGGCCGGATTGTATTTTGTTCAGCTACAAAGCGTTTCGGGTTTAACGACTCAAAAAATGATATTGACAAAATGAGTAAAAAATAATCAGATGAAACAACTGCGAACAGACGGGTTGGCCCGTCGGTTCACCCAGAAGAACAATTATTTCAAAATTATAAACACATGCAAAAACCAATTAACAACAATTATCCCATTAACGATTTGTTGAAGCAACGCTGGAGTCCCAGGGCATTCAGCGAAAAGCCCGTTGAAAAAGAAAAATTGCAAAGTATTTTGGAAGCGGCACGCTGGGCGCCATCGGCTTACAATGAGCAGCCCTGGCGTTTTATTGTGGGAATAAAAGGTGAAAAAACATGGGACATGATCCTCGAAACCCTGTTGGAGTGGAACCGGCAATGGGCCGGGAAAGCGCCGGTACTGATATTGAACCTCGGAAAAAAGACACACGAATATAAAGGACGAAAAAACGTGACTTTCAAATATGATACCGGGCAGGCTGTGGCCATGATGGTTACAGAAGTGGTCAATCAGGGGTTGGTTGGCCACCAGATGAGCGGATTCGATGCGGAAAAAGCAACCGGATTATTTGAAATTCCCGGTGATTATCAGGCGATTTCAGTAACTGCCATCGGATATTACGGGGATGCGGATACACTGCCGGAGGACATGAAAAAATCTGAGATGGAAGAACGGAAAAGGAAGCCTTTGAAGGAAACGGTTTTTACCGGTAAGTTTGGGGAATCATCGGATTTGTTTTGATTTTATCTACTTTTGGGCGATAATTTTTAAACGATGAAATTCAAATCTTTTCTTGTTATACTGATCATTGTTTTCACGGCATTGTCTTCCTGTGACCAGGGTCATAAAACCGTTCAGTCCAAAGAAAAACCTGTGCGGAAAGCAACTGTTGTTGTTCCGCATTTCAATGCTGATTCGGCTTATTATTATGTGGACAAGCAGGTGTCTTTCGGCCCGCGTGTCCCGGGGACCAAGGCACACAGTGCCTGTTTGAAGTGGCTTACCAAAAAATTCGATCAATACAGTGATACCGTTATTGTCCAGCATTTCAAAGCCAGGACTTATGATAAAGTGGTCAGAAACGGGGAGAACATTATCGCTTCCTTTAATCCCGAAAACAAAAAACGGATCCTGTTGATGTCGCATTGGGATTCAAGGCCGTTTGCCGACCATGATCCCGATCCGTCAAAACGAAGGACCCCCATTGACGGTGCCAACGACGGGGCAAGCGGTGTGGGCGTATTGCTCGAAATGGCCCGGCAGTTTACTTTGCAAAAACCAACTGTTGGGGTTGACATTGTCCTTTTTGACCTGGAAGACTGGGGGCCGCCCACCGATTTAAAAATGTACAAGGAAGAATACTGGGGACTGGGCTCGCAATACTGGGCAAAAAACCCGCATGTTTACGGATATTCCGCCCAATTTGGTATTTTGCTGGATATGGTTGGTGCCAAAGACCCGACTTTCAGAAAAGAAGGCTATTCCAGGGATTATGCCCGCTACTATCTGGATAAGGTATGGAGCACGGCCCAGGACCTGGGGTATGGCAATTATTTCATTTCCGAAGATGGCCCGGCCATCAGCGATGACCATGTCTTTGTAAACGAATATGCAAAGATTCCGTCAATTGACATTATTGACCTTCGTCCCGAAAGTTCGAATCAAACCTTTTTTGAATACTGGCATACTACCGGTGACAATATGTCAATAATTGATAAAGAAAGCCTGAAAATTACCGGAATTGTTTTGCTATCGGTTGTGTATAACGATTAATGAAAATGGAAGACAGATCAAAAAGGAGTAATCGTGATTCCCAGTGATATGGGGTAAATTTGCGGTCCGAACCCTGACTTGAAAACTTTTGAAAGCTGGTAATAGGCATATACGCTGATCCATTTATAACCCACACGGAGGCTTGGCCCGTAAGTAAATTTTTCCACCTGGTTGATTTTAATGGATTTTTCATTTACATGTTTGTTGTCGTCCGGGCGGTCGCCCACATGTTTTTGTTTGCTGCTCATCAGGTAACCTACTTTAAAACCCACCGTAGCTTTAAAACCGCCTTTGGTCCTGAATTTAAGTTCCAACGGCAAATTAATGTAGTTTACGTTAATTTTTGCCCTTTTGTAGTTTTCTTTGATGGGTGTAAAAACAATGGTGTCGGCTTTTATATCCTGAATCGTTGCGTTGGTGTACATATTTTCGCTTCGTATTTCCAGTCCAGCTGAGAACGAAGAAAGGCCGCCTTTTTTCAATGGTATGTTGTACATGAAAAACACATCCGTTCCCTGGTTAATGGTGCGGGTTTTAACTTCGGGGTTAAGAAAATCAGTTTGCCATAATGTAGTATAGAGATTTATGCCGACGGTAAATTTTCTTTTGGCACTCTCACTAAGCACTTGTGCATTAACACTCTGCAAAAGGGTTATTCCGGACAAAAGAAGTAAAGCGATTGATATCTTTTTCATATTTATTGAAGTTTCAAAAAGCAAAGATACTATTTGAATGAATAACGGATTATTCTTTGATCAATTGTTTTAGGATCGTTTCTGTTTTTCCTGTATTCCACCGGGCAGCACCTCTTTTGACAACCACCACTTTACCGGTACGGCTGATGATGAAAGTTGCCGGGATACTGTTGCTTGCAAAATCGGGAGGAACCGTTCCGGAAAAATAAAACGGCAAGTCCTGATAATCATGCTTCAGTGCAAACTTTTTAACGGTTTCAGGGCTTTCATTGCTCACAAAAACAAAATTCACATCCGCTTTATATTTTTCATACAATTCGGAAATACCCGGCAACTCTGCGATGCAGGGCGGACACCAGGTAGCCCAGAAATTAATGAATACCGGTTTTTCATTCAGTTTGCCAAAAGTTACCGGATGGTCTTTTTGATCATATAACTGCCATAAGTTTACCGCCTTGTTCACATTATACTGCTCATCCGTGGCAAGGGTGCTGGGTGGCAATGAAGTTAACCGGATGAGCAGAGAAGAAAATTCTTTCCGGGTTCCGGGAATAATTAAAAGAACAATAAACACGATAAAGAAAATATCCGTGGCAATAGCAAAAGGTTTTTTCTTTTTCAGATAGCCGGAAATCCAAGCTTTGGGATTGAATGCCATACGTTTAAAAAATTATCAGTCTGGTTGCTGGAAAATTAAATGGATGAAAGGTTCGCCCTCCGGTCCAGAAGTTCATTAACCTGTTCTTCGGTAAGGTCGGGATTCTTCAGCATCTCGTCAATCTTTACTATGTCTGTTTCTGTTTCGTCAATAGCGACAAGCGGTTTGGGCTCTTCTTTTTCTGGAAGGAACTCATCATCTCCCACTTCTTCCCGAAGTTGCATGACCAATGAGCGCACCATTTCTTTTATTGAATCGCCAAACTGGCCCTGCAACTGGTCAGCAATCTGATCCTTCATCTGATCGTAGTTGCTGAAAAAGAACTGAAACTGTTGCAACATAAACTTATCCATTCCCGGCACTTCATTAAGGTCACGTTTTTCAACCACCTTTTTAAACAGGTGGAACAATTCGTCTAAATCCTTTTTGAAATTTTCATCTTCCATAACATTTGCAAAATTACAAATATTCACTTTGCAATTATAATGCCTACTGTATTTTACTGTCATTTTTACCTGCTCAAAAAAGGTTAAAATTTCATAAAAACGTTTTGTCAGCTAAATTCCGGATAAAAGAATATGGAAATAATGAGATGACCGGGGTTATTAAAACAAACTGTTTCTTTTACGAAGATAACCCCTTACCATGGCGATCAGAAAAACAAAGGCACTGATAAAAACAGATATTCTGGCCAAGTAATCACCGTATTTTACATAAAAAGTTTCACGGGTGTTCACCGGCAGGCTCTGCCTGATGACTGCCGGTTCCCAATATTTGGTTTTTTGGAAGACATCGCCCCGCTGGTTTATAAAAGCCGAAATGCCGGTATTGGCCGAACGTGCCACGCAGCGCCTGGTTTCAATGGCCCTGAGTACCGAGAACAGAAAATGCTGTCGGTATCCGGGGGTGTTACCCCACCACCCGTCGTTGGTAATCACGAAAATCAGGCCGGCACCTTTGCGGACGGTTTTGCCTACAAATTCACCATAAACCGATTCGTAGCATATAACGGGCGAAATGCCGATACCCTGTTTATCCGTAAAAATTACGATGCCTTTATCTTTTTTCAGTGTACCAATTGTCCCTCCAAGGTTGAGGGCAAGTTTCTCAACCGGTTTTAAAATCCCCCACGATGGCATGACCTCCACTCCGGGTGCCAGCTTCGATTTATGATGGATTTGAAACACCCCCGTTTTGTCAATCATCAATGCTGTATTGTAAGCATAATAATACTCATTGCTGTTGGTGAATTTACGTGCGGCATTGGTCTTTTTTTCGTTTTCACCGATCAGGCGATAAGTGGAAGCACCAATTACTACGGTGATCTGCGGATGTTCCTGAATGAATGATTTGAGTTTGATCAGCAACGGTGACCTCATCAAAGCCCCTTCCCAGATGCCGTTTCTCCCGTCATAAAGTGTGGACTCGGGGAAAACAACAAAATCAGTACTGTCGGTAATTTTCTTTTCGGCCAGTTTCAGGTTCCGCTCCAGGATGGTTTCGGGGGCAAGGTTATATTGTTCGTGGTAAGGATCGGTATTGGGCTGGACAACGACGACTTCAACCGGTTTTCCTTTTTCAACATAATGATTATAAATAATATATGAAAGAGTGACGGGAATAAAAAGTAGCAAAAATAAAATGATACTATATATAATGACCGGCTTTTTTTCTTTTAAAAAGAACAGATAATTGACAAAATGATAAGCCACGATGTTTACGGCAAGCACCCAGAAAGTGCCGCCAAGAATACCGGTATATTCATACCACTGAATCCATTTGTCATAAGCCGCAAACCCGTTTCCCAGGTTCAGCCACGACCAGCTCAAATCCCAGTTCATGTGAAAATACTCCCAACTGATCCAGTAAAAGACGAGAATAAAAAATCCCTGTTTGTTTTGATAAAGCATTTTTTTGGAAAGGTGGAAAAGCCAGAAAACAACGGCCATAAACAAGGAGTTCAACACAATGGCCAGGACAGCCCCCACGCTGGTAGAATTCCATATCCACCATGTTGTCAGCGCGTTCCAGATGATAAATGCCAGCCAGGCATACCAGAACATACCTTTTTTGCCCGAATCACCAAGCTGTTGCTGGATAAAAAACAACGGAACGAAAGCAAAAAACAGCAACGGGACAAACCCCCGTTCGGGCCATGCCAGGGCAAACAACAGGCCTGAAAGGATGGAAAGAAGCAAAAGATGAATTCTTTTCATGGGGTTCATTTGTTCATAGTGTGCGAATATAGTAATTCGGAACGGTCATTTAATGTGATTTATTTTGATCATCCCCTAAAATTTTGATGGATATCACGCAGCAAACGCAGCGGATTTGTTTTGACAGCTTATATTTAAACGTTGCGGTTGTGACGCCGCCGCGTGAAATTATTTCAGATTTTTATTTAAAAAACTTACAATCTTTCCCCAAAAACCTTTTTCCAGGTGGCAATCGGAATGTCCCCTGCCGGAAATCCCCCAAATAGCAGTGTTTCCTGTTCCCACAGCGAGCAACCTTTCGGCATTTGAAAAAGGAACGGTTTTGTCGTCTTTGCCGTGGATCAATAAAACGGATGCTTTGTTTTTGCCAATGAATTTTTCGGGGGCAATGTCTTCAAACCTGAATCCCACCCGTTTTTGAAGGTATTTGATAAGCAGCCACCCGACAGGATAAAACGGGATGTAATGGCTGCTTAACTGATGGCGCATCATGTCCAGCGGATTGGCAAAAGCGCCTACGGTTACCGCGGCATGTATCCGGTCATCATGGCCGGTAGCATAAATGGTTGCCGCACCTCCTATGGACAGCCCGATAACCCCAATGTTTTTATTGGTAATCCCGGAATGTTCCTCAATAAAATCAATGGACGCAGAGATGTCTTCGGCAAACTTTTTCATGGTGGAATGGTCGTCGTCATCGCTGTTGCCGTGATTCCTGGAATCAAAAGCCAGCAGATTAAATCCTTTTCCGTAAAGGTTTTTGATGTACGGTAACATCCTTCCCGTGTTCCTGCCCCAGCCGTGTACAAGAATGAGGGTCGGCGATGTTTTGTTTTCACGAATCAGCCAGCCGTAACATTTACGGGTGTTGGCCGTTTCAAAATAAATTTCTTCAAAGTCAATGCCCGCATCGGCAGGTGTTTGCCCGTGGGTTGTTTTGGGATTTTCAAAGCTCCTGATCATTTTCTTAAACAGAATAATCAACAGGATAACTAGGATGATGGTGGTTGTGGTTATAGTAGCGGCCATCTGACAAAGATCAAATCTTTTTTTAAGGATGAAAGGTTTATTTTATTCTTTTATAAAATTTTTCACAATGTGCCCCATCTGAAACAAAAGCTGCTAAATTCAAAATTCATCCTTTTTCATCCAACCCATCCGCTATCGTTCCGTGATTAATAAAACCCCTGCAACGCATCAATATAAAAAATCATTATACGGGTATCGTACAGCATGTACATCGCGGATATGACTGTAAAGCAGTTTTTTGAATTGTTCGTAGTTTTCTTTTGTTTTGGCTGACAAAAAGATGCAGGGATGGTTATCTTTGGCCATCCAGCTTGATTTCAGTTGCCCGAGGTTCATATTTTCTTGTGTGGCCGGGGTAAGGTCATCCTCCTCTTTTTTTACATACTGATAAATATCTATTTTATTAAATGCCATGATCACGGGCTTTTCAGCCACCCCTATTTCAGCCAGCGTTTGGTTAACGGTTTTTATCTGGTCCTCAAATTCAGGATGGGAAATGTCAACCACATGGACAAGTATGTCCGATTCCCTCACTTCATCCAACGTTGATTTGAAGGATTCAACCAGATTGTGTGGGAGTTTTCTGATAAAACCCACCGTGTCGGAAAGAAGGAACGGCAGATTTTCAATGATCACTTTCCTGACCGTGGTATCCAGTGTGGCAAACAGCTTGTTTTCGGCAAAAATGTCCGATTTGCTGATCAGATTCATCAGTGTGGATTTGCCCACATTAGTATAACCAACCAATGCAACACGAACCAGTTTACCCCGGTTTTTACGCTGTGTGGCTTTCTGTTTGTCTATCTGTACCAGCTTCTTTTTTAAAAGGGAAATTTTGTCCCGGATGATCCGCCGGTCGGTTTCAATTTCTGTTTCACCCGGTCCGCGCAAACCGATACCGCCCCGCTGCCTTTCAAGGTGCGTCCACATCCGCGTCAACCGGGGAAGAAGATACTGGTATTGTGCCAGTTCAACCTGAACTTTGGCATGTGCCGTTTGTGCCCTTTTGGCAAATATGTCAAGGATAAGGTTAGTACGGTCAAGGATTTTGCATTCCAGTGTTTTTTCGAGGTTTCTTATTTGCGACGGCCCCAGCTCATCATCGCAAACCACCAGGTCGGCATCAGCGGCTTTTACATATTGCCTGATCTCTTCAAGTTTACCTGTTCCCACATAAGTTTTGGGGTTGGGAAAGGACAGGGATTGTGTAAACCGCTTAACAGGAATTCCTCCCGCCGTTTCAACGAGGAATGCCAGTTCGTCGAGGTATTCGTCAACTTTTCTTTTATCCTGAGACTGTGTTATCAGCCCGACTAAAACCGCTTTTTCCGGTTCTGTTTTTGTATTTAGCTGGTGTTCTGTCATGACCCTGGCCTCCTCTGCCTTTGGTATCTTCCCCGGTGGGGAGAAAATAGTTGTTTCAAGTTATTAATTATTTTGATTCAAGGCTTTCAGTGAACGCTTAAACCGGTTTTTCTTTTTATTTGGTGACATTTGCTTCAGGTATCCACACTTGAAGCAATGATTGCAGTTGAATTAGTATATCTTCCTGAAACCAATGATTTCACGGACGCCCCGTACGGTGGGCACGGCGCTGGCACGGGCTTTTTCGGCACCCATCTCTATGACTTTGTCAATGTAATCCCTGTCGGCGGAAAGCGCTTTGATCCTTTCACGGAAAGGTTCTGTAAATTTGATGATATCTTCCGCCAGTTGCTTTTTCAGGTCTCCATAGCGGATCGAACAGTTGTTGTATTGATCATCAAAATATTGCACCGTTTCGGGATCAGAAACCGCATTCATCAGGGTAAACAGGTTTTGAATGGGTTCCGGTTTCTCCTGGTTCATTTCAACCGGGCCACTGTCAGTGACTGCACGCATTACTTTTTTCCGTATTGATTTAATATCTTCACCCAGGAATACGGCATTGCCCTCGCCCTCGGTTTTCCCCATTTTCCCGGAGCCGTCGAGTCCGGGTATTTTTACAAGTTCATCCTCAAAATTGAATGCCCGCGGGATGGGAAAATAATCCGTCTTGTACATGCGGTTGAACCTACGGGCAAAAGTACGGGTCATTTCCAGATGCTGCTCCTGGTCTTTGCCCACTGGCACCAGGTGCGATTTGTGGATCAGGATATCCGCAGCCATCAGCGTGGGGTAAGTGAGCAACCCGGCATTGATGTTGTTCGGCTGTTTGCGTGCTTTTTCCTTAAAGGTGGTTACCCTTTCCAGTTCGCCTTTGTAGGCATTCATATTGAGAAAAAGATAGAGTTCGGCCGTTTCCGGCAAGTCGCTTTGCAGGTAAATCGTGGCCATTTCCGGGTCGAGGCCGGCAGCAAGGTATTCGATGATCACCTGCCTTGCTTTTCCTTGTAAATCATCCGGTTTCGGATGGGTTGTCAGCATGTGATAATCCGCAATGAAAAAGTAACAGGTAAAGTTGTCCTGCATTTTCACAAAGTTCTTTACCGCCCCGAAATAATTACCGAGGTGCAGGTTTCCCGTCGGGCGTATGCCGCTCAGTACAATTGCCTTTTTTTCCATGCGCGCAAAAGTAGTAAATTAACCAAATTCAGGGATAAGGAAAAGTAGTGAGGCTAAATTTTATTTTGATTCAACTTGTGCAGAAAAATAAAAGGATAAGGATTTTTATCTGTTAAAACAAATTTATTTACTATTTTAGCCACCTGTATTAATATTAATTCGGGCATTACGCTATCCGTATTAACACGGTTTGCAGTACAATGATCAAAAGAAAAATTGAAAATCAAATTTTACATTCATTAAAACCTGCTAATGTTACAGGTTTGTTTGGTGCCAGGCGGACAGGCAAAACCGTTTTGATGCATGAGATAAAAAATAAATTAAAACAGAACAAGGTACTCCTGGTACAGGGCGACAATTTAGATGTTGCTGACATTCTATCATCCCAACGGTTAAGTATTTTAAAAAGGTTTATTTCAGGATACGATTATCTTTTTATTGATGAAGCACAGAAAATTCCTAATATTGGGCAAAGTCTCAAACTCCTTGTTGATTCTATAGCCAATCTAAGCATTTTTATTACCGGTTCTTCGGCTTTGGATTTAAGAAATAAAACAGGAGAACCTTTAACAGGCAGGAGTAATTACCTATACCTTTTTCCGATAGTTCACAGCGAATTAAACGAAGACTACCTATCCTATAAAGAAAACCTTGAATCCAAACTTATTTACGGTACGTATCCCCGTGTAATTACATCAAAAACTTTGGATGGAAAAGTTGATGTGCTCAACTCCATAAAAAATGGTTATCTTCTGAAAGATGTCCTGGAGCTGGATAATCAAAAAGATTCAACTTTTATTTTCAACCTACTTCGATTAATCGCCTTTCAGATAGGAAACGATATTTCATATTCGGAATTAGCTTCAAATCTGAACGTGAATAAAAAGACGATTCAGCGGTATTTAAACATTCTGGAAAAATCATATATAATTTTTTCTTTGCCAGGTTTTAGCAGGAATCTAAGAAAGGAATACTCAAAAACACCGAGGTATTATTTTTGGGATAATGGAATAAGAAACAGTTTGATTTCAAATTATAATACTATTTCATTAAGAGATGATATTGGAAAATTATGGGAAAATTATTGCATTTCAGAAAAATTAAAGATGGCAACTTATAATAAAACGCACGCAAACTATTATTTCTGGAGAACTTACGACAAACAGGAAATAGATTTAATAGAAGAAACATCAGGACAACTCAATGCCTTCGAATTTAAATGGAATGCAAATAAAAAGGTAAAAGTCCCCAAAGCTTTTTCAGATGCTTATATCAATGCAAAATTCAATTTGGTTAATCCTGATAATTTTGTTGATTATATATGATATGCTGCAATGTGAAAGTAACATTCATTTGGTTCCCACATCTTCGCAGGAAGGTGACAATCCCGTTTTTCAGAACTTTTTAAACGATTCAACGTATTACTACCTGTTCAATCCATAAAAAATAATATCATGAAAAGACATTACACAATATTGGGTTTCCTGTTTATGTTTCTAATGGGCACCTTATTTTCTTTTGATGCCATGGCCGGGAAAAAGACCATTTTGCTCAGCACATCCGAAAGTGATGCGGAAATCTATATTGACGGCCAGTTAATGGGCAAAGGCCACACCGAGGTGATTGTGCTTTCAAAGAGTTGTGTCACCGTACAGGTGAAAAAGATGGGCTTTTTAACCGAAACCATTACTTTTTGCAACAAAAAAAACCATGCCACACCACCAAAGTCCTACTATTTTCAAATGAACCGCGATGATGCTTATGATGCCTCGGTACAAACCGACATTGCCAACGTTGACATTGAACTGAAAACCAACAAAAGTGAACTGGAGGCCTGGAAGCTGATCAGCATGATCATTACTTCTTACTTTGATGTGATAGAAGTTACCGACCGTGAAACGGGATACCTGCGAACAGCATGGGTAGTGAAAAGTTTTAAGCAAAATACCATACGCACAAGGATGATTGTAAAACTCGGGGATACCAATCCTTTAACTTACAAAGTAAAGCTTGTGAGCGAAGAGTCGGGGAAACCGGGGACGAGTGTAAAAAGTGATGAACGCTACCGGGAATGGGGCCGGGTGCTCCGCAAATTCCAGAATATTATTGACGAATTGCAAAGCCGGTTGAGTACGTAAAATCCATACTCATTCTGTTTTTCATCACGGGCACACACAAACAAAATAAGATGCAAGAAATACAGTGAAGGAAGTTAAAGCATGCATTTCAATGATGTTACTTCGTGTTGTATTCATAAATCGTTGTATTTATTGTTCTTGTTACTTTATCTGAAGCGGGCTCGGAATAACAAGGGGTGTAATTCCGGTCATTTTTATACTGGTAATGTAGGGCTACATAAAGCCCGTTTTGTATAAAACCTGTGTCAATACATGAGTCTGCCAAACCATTGTTGCTCATCAGAAATGTACTTTTAAATGTGATTTTTTCAGTATTTTAGATGAACATCTTTCCGATAACTCATATTTTAAAAGTTTTCTTATCACTATCCTCACAAATGGGGAAAAGGGACTTGGCTGTTTTTCAAGGTGCGATTTGCCCATTAAAGATCAACCAATCATCAATATTTACAACATAGTAATAAGGATCAACGATGCCGGTAAACAGAAAGTTATAAGTATAGTAACATAGGCAATTACACAGACTGCTCGGCAAGTAATTGATATACATGAAAATCGTATCATTTCCAATATGGGAATCGGTGGCGAATTTAAGGCAACACTCGGCGTTAAATCCAACGAAAACATTTAAGTTACCGTCCTGAAGCGTAAAATAAACAGTATCCGGTTCAATAATTCCATCTTTAACGTGAGTACTGTCGCCGAGGGCACAACCGCCCGGCACTGCTTCTGAAAATTTAACATTGTCAACTTTTTTGTCCTGTGGTTTTTCACATCCAATAAAAATTGACAATAAGAGAAACGAAATCAGGATATTTTTCATGGCGATATATGTTTAAAAACAGATGTCACATCTTTCTAAATCCATCTTCCTCACAGACAAGGATGGGGTAGGTTTTGATTGTACGGCAAAAAGTTACATCATTTTTACTAAAATTGATCATCATCATCCGGCAAAATTCAACAAGATTTTTATAGACAGACTATATACTTGATAATCAATCGTATTTTTCCGGTTTGAAAACAGGCTTCATGAATATCATCGAAAAGATTTCCATTATCTTAGCCGTCCGAATTTCAACAAATTTCTCAATATGAAAGACAAACCCGTTCCTGTTTTCGGCATATCCCGTTTCATAAACGAACAAACCATCGGTGGCATAATACTGATATTTGCTACCATCGTGGCATTGATTTGGGCCAACTCAGCCTTTTACGAAAGCTACCACTATATATGGCATGATTTTCAAGCCGGCTTTGCCTGGGGTGATTTTGAAATGATCGGCTCGTTGCACCACTGGATAAATGACGGGCTCATGGCCTTGTTCTTTTTCACGATTGGGCTTGAGATAAAACGTGAGATCATAGGTGGTGAACTTTCCTCTTTGAAAAAAGCTTCCCTGCCTATCATGGCTGCCCTTGGCGGGATGATTGTCCCGGCAGTTTTTTATGCCGTGGTTGTGGCAAAATACCCGGAACTGATGCATGGTTGGGGCATCCCGATGGCTACCGATATCGCTTTTGCCCTCGGCCTTTTGGCCATGCTGGGTAAAAGGGTTCCGCTGAACCTTAAGATATTTCTTACCGCCCTGGCCATTGCCGACGATCTCGGGGCGGTTTTGGTCATCGCTATTTTTTATACCGAATCCATTGACTATAATGAATTGATGACCGCCGGTTTTTTTCTTGCCGTTTTGGTTGTGGCCAATTTTGCAGGGGTCAGGCGTACGCTTTTTTATGCTGTTGTCGGGTTTCTCGGTGTGTGGATTGCCTTTGTTTTTTCGGGCGTACATGCCACCATTGCCGGTGTGTTGCTGGCCCTGACTATCCCGGCACGCACCAAAATAGACGAGGATGAATATGTTAACAAACTAAATCGTCTGATCAATAAATTTGAAAGTGAAAAACCGAATGACAACAAACTTTTAACCGGAAGGCAGGTTCATCTCTTATCTGGTATTGAAGAACTGAACGACAAAGCCCATACCCCGCTGCAAAAACTGGAACATGCCCTTCACCCGATAACAACCTTTTTCATATTGCCCGTTTTTGCTTTGAGCAATGCCGGCGTTCATATTGAAGGCAATATTTTGGATATGATCTTTCATCCCGTTTCTTTGGGCATCATTGCCGGGTTGGTGCTGGGTAAATTCCTGGGGATTTCCCTTTTCTCCAGACTGATGGTAAAGCTCAGGCTGGCCAGTCTGCCCGAAGGGGTCTCCTGGAAACAGATTTACGGGGTCGCTTTTCTGGCCGGTATCGGTTTTACTATGTCCATGTTTATTTCGGAACTGGCATTTGACGATGACGGATTAAAGCAAATCGCAAAAGTGGGCATCATGACCGCTTCATTAATCGCAGCAATAATAGGTATGGTATGGCTGGGGAGCACCTCAAAAAAAGTTGAATTAAAAAACGAAAGTAATGTATAAATATCTTTTCGGACCGGTACCTTCGCGCCGCCTCGGCATGTCTCTCGGAGTGGACCTGGTGCCCAAAAAAGTATGCTCGCTCAACTGCGTTTATTGCGAAGTGGGTCGTACAACAAAATTAACAACAGAAAGAAAGGAATACATCCTTTATGATAAAGTTGCAAATGAACTGGAACATTATTTTTCAAACAACCCCAACCCGGATTACATAACTTTTTCAGGTTCCGGAGAGCCAACCCTTAATTCGGGAATAGGTGATGTTCTGCAATTCATTAAACAAAGAAAACCCGATATTCCGGTGGCCGTTCTAACCAACGGAACACTGCTTTACGATAAAAAAGTCCGTGACGAACTGAAGAATGCAAATGTCGTCCTGCCGTCACTTGATGCTGCAACGGAAATCACGTTTCAAAAAATAAACCGTCCTGCACCACAACTCACAGTGGGAAATTATATTCAGGGGCTCATTGACTTTCGAAATGAATATTCAGGGCAAATATGGCTTGAAGTATTTATTATTTCCGGATACAATGATAACGTTGATGATTTAAATGCTTTAAAAAAAGCATTTGAAAAAATAAAACCCGAACGTATCCAACTGAATACACTTGACCGTCCGGGAACAGTAGAAGATGTTCATGCTGCCACTCACCGGGATTTGAAAAAAGTTGTTGACTATTGGAACCTGGATAATGTAGAGATCATTGCTGCTGCCCCCGAAAGAAAAAATATTCAATCGTACCGGAAGGATGCCGAAACAGCAATTTTAGGTACCATTGCCAGAAGGCCATGTACTGTTGACGATCTTGTAAAAATACTCGGATTGCATATTAATGAGATAAATAAATATCTTGATGTGTTAGTAGCAGAAGGTAAAATTGAATCTATTTGGCAGGATAGAGGTGTGTTTTATCAAATTAAACATAAATAAAATCATGAGCAAAAAAACAAAAATCGGGATCATCATTTGCGGCCGCTACCGGAATTGTTCCGGTGGCAAATGTTTCAGAGCATTGCAAAACAGGGAAGGGGCATTTGAACTGTATAAAAAAGATGGGGATGTGGAACTGGTTGGTTACACTACTTGTGGCGGATGCCCCGGAGGCAACATTGAATATGCCCCCGAAGAAATGAAAAAGAACGGTGCAGACGTCATTCATCTTGCAACAGGCTTTGTTGTGGGTTATCCACCTTGTCCCTACATTGACCATTTTAAGAAGTTTATTGAAGAAAAATACCAGATGAAAGTGGTTATAGGGACGCACCCGATTCCCGAAAAGTACAGGATTACCCATTCAAAATTGGGAACCTGGGATTCACCCGAATGGGAAGAATTTATTCAACCTGCCCTAACCGATGAAAAAACACGGTTGGCTTATGATTAGGATAAAACCTTTTCGTTTAAAGCCAAACGCTTAACAGCCTTCTAATCTGTCTGGTACTTCTTCTCCCCGATGATATGTACTACCTCACCGAAATACATCCGGTGGTAATCTTTTTTGGGATATTTCGTTTCGATATAAGGGTTAAGGAAGTGCTCCGGTTTGAAATCATCCCAATACATCTTTTTACATTCCACGATGAGTTCGGCTTCTTTGAATGCCGGGGCGGCAACCACCGTTGAACGTACAGGTGTTAAGCGGGTTTCGGCAATTTTATCGCCGTCCCTGCCCGATTTGGTTCCCAGCAGGTTGAGGTCCTTTTTATACTTGTCATTAAAAGCTGTGAGCGTGAATGTATCATACCGGTTCATAAACCCGAAGGTGTAACGGGTGGGCCTGACAACTACCGCGGCCACAGGCCGGCTCCACATAATACCGAAAAAACCCCACGCCACGGTCATGGTATTGAAATCACCCTTTTCAAAATCACCGCTTGTGAGGAGAAACCATTGGTCTTTCCAGAGGTGGTGAATGCGGGGGATGAATTTATCGGGGGATATCTGTTTCATGATTTTTACTGACTTTAGTCTTCCTTTCTTTCCTCATCCGGTTTTTTAATTCTTCCTTCCATTCCGGCCAGCCGTTTTTCATTCATTTCAATTTCGCCGGTTAATTTCTTTTTTGCTTTGTCAGGACGGTTTCGGGGTTTAATTTGACTTTTCGTCGTAGCAATAACCGGTTGGCAGTCCATAATATAACAGAAACAATGATCAGGGGTAAAAATTCTTTTATCAGGGCAAAAAAATCAGAGATCATAGAAAAATTATTAACTGAAAAATTTAAAATATGATAAGTTAACCTTTACTTTTACAATGATAGTCATTTTTTATAAAACCGGTTTTTAGAAGCCGTTAAACCGTGATGAGTGTTGATCCCGATTTCAATACCTGCGTTAATGCGTTGCCCCAGTATTTTACCTCCACACCAATGTTTTCAAGGGCACAAGCTACGCCCAGGTCTTCGGCACAGGCTTTGCATGCGGTAACATGAACCCCGTTTTCCGAAAGTTCCTTTAATTTTAGCTGCACAACCTCATCTGTGCCTGCCAACTGTGCAGAAGCTCCCCAGATGATCAGAATAACTTCTTTCCACCATCCCTGTTTTTTGCTGTTGAGGGCATAAATAAAAACCATTTCATCAAAGGTCTCTATCTCCTTACTTGTCCATAAAATGAATAACTTTTCTGTCTCTTCCATGATGTTCATTTTTGATTAAAGATAAGATTTATCGAAACGATCTCCGGACGGTTTACGGTACGAATGGGCGGCCCCCATCCTCCCACACCGCTGGAAACATAATAATGGGTACCGCCTTTTCTTTTGTATCCCCAACTCAATTTGAATATTATCCTGGTAATAAAATTGAAAGGCCACAATTGTCCGTGGTGGGTATGGCCCGACAGTTGCAGGTCAACACCGTTTTCCTCTGCCTGTTCCAGCCTGAAGGGTTGATGGTCGAGCAGGATAATGGGTTTGCTTTTATCCAGGTCTTTGACGATCTCATTCAGCACTTTCCTCTTCATATTAGTAAACTGGCTTATGGTCATATCCTCCCTGCCCACCACATAAAAGCTGTTGTCAATCAATTCGGCCCTGTCGTTCAGCAGACTGATCTTATGTTCTTTAAGGTATTTTTTTGCTTTTTTTATTCCGCCGATGTATTCATGGTTACCGGTGACGGCATAGACACCGTATTTTGATTGAAGTTGTTTTAAAACTTCACCCACATTGGTTTTCAATACCGGAGCAATGTCTTCATCAATGATGTCGCCGGGGATGAGGATAATATCGGGTTCCAGCCCGTTTACTTTGTCAACAATGATTCGGGTATGCCGTTTTTCGATGGTCGTACCGAGGTGAACATCTGAAAAAACAACAACATGCAGCTTATCAAGTTTCCCTCCCGGTTTATTGATCATGAGTTCATATTTTCTGACAACCGGAAACCAGGTATTAATGTGTCCGGCGACAACAACACAAATGGTAATTGAAATCACAATGATTCCGGTTATTTCTTTGGTTTTATCCGGGTTCGAAGAGATAAAATCCGGGATGAACCCAAAAAGGTGGCTTACACCGCTGAATAAGTCCAGCATCAAAAACTGTAAAAAGAGGTACACCATAAAAGCAAGCCAGAATGTGCCAATCCAGATAAGAGAGGCCGTAAAACGGTTTACCATTGTTCTTTCAAGCAACCTGCCAGCGGGAAATGCTGTGGCTGCCATCAGTATGATAATCAATAATGCGGTTCTTATTGAAGAACCGGGAGAAAACAAATTCAGCCCCCGGATGATAATGTAATAGTTAATGGAAGCATAGATCAGCAGGATGATAACAAAGAAAAGTATAAAGCCGGTTTTCCTCATAAAGGACAGTAAAAGGTTTATTAAAATGTTTTGTTGGCAACCCTTTTTTTCATCATCGGAATACTGATAAACAAAAATAAGAAGGTGATGGTGGCGGGTCCGAAGAAAGTCCACCACAGGTTCCGGTCCACAGCCACTGCAAAGAAGTACAATCCCCACCAGAACATCACTTCACCCAGATAGTTCGGATATTTTAAGATCAGCCAAACACCTGATTGAATGCGGATGTTTTTTCCTTCGGTGGCTTTCAGATGCCTTCTCAACTGATCGTCGGCCGTTTTTTCCAGTAGTATGGCGCCAATTGTAAACAGATAAGCAACCACAGCCAGCCATGAACCCGGGTGCTCCGGAACGGATGTCATGGTATAATAAACCGGAACCAGCCCGGCAAATACAATAACAGTCGGTAATATATGAAGGGTGAGAAAACTGACCGGCCAGTACCATTTTCCTGTTTTGTTCCTGATTTTCACATATCGCCAGTCTTCATCCTGAAAACCGTCCCACCGCAAAATCCAGTTCCAGGTTAACCGCACGCCCCAGAATACGATAAGTATCCAGATGATCTTGAACAGAAAACCCTCATGTCCTGATTTCAGCAGCCAGTAAAATACAATGAAAACAGGCGCTGCACTCCAGTACGGGTCATAAACGCTGGAGTTGTTATAATTTACACTGAAAAGAAAAACGATGACGGTTGCAACACCGTCTGCAAGGGCTGTTTTCCATAAAATATTTGAAATGGGGGCATACCGCAAAACAAGAACGGCAGCACCCAGTGCCAACAAATAAATAAAAAGTATGACAAACAGGTCTTTTGGTTTTTGTTTCATCGGGAAAAATATTTTGTGTAAACATAGCCCGTTACCTGTTAACGGACAAATTTTCATCTTGTGCATCAAAGATAATAGGAATAAACGGGTTTTCTGTAATCCTGAATAAAATTTATCTTTGAAATTTTACCGGAAACGATTTTACCGATGGTCATTATTGCCGACAAAAAAATACCTGACGAGGCTCTGTACCGGCTTAAACCGTACGAAAAGATTATCCTGATAGAAACGAAGGACATTACCTATTCCGCAATTTCCGGCCATCCCGATATTTTCTTTTGCCAGGCAGATGATGTGCTTATCATATCATCCAACTTGCCGGTTCCGGTTATTGATGAATTAAAAACAGAACAAATCCGCTTTGTTTTTGCTGAAAATAAAACAGGCAATACCTATCCTGCCACTGCCGGGCTCAATGCAGGGGTTACGCCTGACTTTATCATCCACAATGAAAATTATACCGATCCGGTTTTAAAAAGATTATGTACTGCCAAACAGTTTGTTCATGTCAACCAGGGTTACACCCGGTGTAATCTGATCCCGTTAAAAAATAACCGGTTTATTACTTCAGACAAAGGGATTGAAAAAGCATTGAAAAAACATAACCTCGAAGTTTTGTATGTTGATCCCAAAGGTATCCTTCTGCCCGGATTTGATCACGGTTTTATAGGCGGCACCTGTGGGGTATTCGATGACAATATATTTTTTACAGGCAGTCTGAACCGTTTCCCGGAAGGAGAAAAAGTCAGGGATTTTCTTGATGATCACAACATCATCGAAGTATATGACGGCCCTTTGTTTGACGGGGGAAGTTTGATTTTTGTTTAATCCCGAATGCCCCGTAAGCAGAAGATTTTTTAAACCACCTCTGATCTGCGCTCAAAACAGCAAGCTGTTTTTCACTTGAAGTTGCCCGATCTTTCCAAGAGAGAATATTTTGTTGATCTCCATTGATGATTTATAACTGTGCCGCATGTTCTTTAACCTTTTCGGCTACCCGGAAAGCATTGGCATAAATGGTCCATGTGTAAGTTACACTGCCGCCTGTGGGCATAAAGCTGCCATCGGTTACATACAGGTTCTCCACTTCGTGCGCTTTACAGTTTTTGTCCAGTACCGAATTTTCCGGATCATCACCAAAGCGGCATCCTCCGGCCTGCAGGTTGGGTGGCGGCGCCCCGCTGATGCCCGAACTGATGTTTTTAGTACCCATTTTCTCCAGTACTTTTTCCGCTTTTGCAGCCAGGTATTCCCCCACTTTGATATCATGGGGATGGAATCCCGTCCGGATTTTGGCTACCGGATCTCCCCACTTATCTTTTATTTTATTGTCCAGCGTAACAAAGCAATTGTCAGTAGGCAGCCAGTCCGTAAAAACCTCGAATTTCAATTTTCGCTGTTTGGTGAAATAGTCTTTTAAATCTTTTTTTAGTGCCCTGCCATATCTTAAATTATTATTGTTGTCCCATTTCCGGCGGATGGTCCTGCCGATTCCGTTGGCATGTTCGAAAAGAAAATCCACCGTGCCGCCTTTGGCTTTGCCCCCGAAATCCGGGTCGTCAATTTCGTACCAGTTTTGAATAGCCCGGTTGACAAATACGCCGGGTGCCATTAGTTGGACAGCATCCTCATTTGGGAGATCATCCAGAAAAAACTGGCCCTGGCCCAATCCGCCCCCGGAAAAAATGATGTTTTTACCCACTTGTCCCGAATTGTTTGCCAGTCCGTTGGGAAAATCGGGATTTTTACTCATCAGCAGTAATCTTGAAGTTTCAACGGCCTGTGCCGCTACCACAAAAATTCCGGCTTCTACAAACTGCCTTTCCCCGTTCATGTCGTAATACCAGGCCCTGATAACTTTATGGTTGTTGTCGGTTTCCAGGTAATAAACCTTTGTGTTGGGGAGTATCGTGCAGTTTTTTGTCAGAAGCGCTTTGTTGATCAAAGCTACCCTGGAACTTCCCTTGGCATCGGACGAGCAACCGTAGCTGCCGCAAAAGTTGGAATAATAACAACTGTTGCGGTTATCTGCAGGCCGTGAAAGAATGGCCCTGGGAACGGGAACAGCTTTGTAACCCAGCGATTCCGTTGCCGAATCAATCCATTTGGAAATAATATTTTCTGCCAGCGGGGGATAGGGAAAGTCCGGTGTGGAACGGGGCTCAAGGGTGGAATGGTTGACCACGCGTCCCGAAACGCCCACTTCGGTTTCCACCTTTGTGAAAAACGGTTCCAAATCCTTGTAAGATATGGGCCAGTCCACTACGTTGGCCCCTTCGATGGCTCCGTAAACCGAGCGGAGTTTGAAATCGTTGGGTTTCATCCGGTGGAAATAGCCGCTCATCAGGTTGGAGGAGCCGCCGATCATGTTCCCGTTCCAGAAATCATTACCGGTTTCGTAAGTGGAGCGGGCAATCCAGTCACCGTCATCCGGGCTTTCAATGACCTGGGGTTCGTTTTTCAGGTTGGGTGTATAGACGCTGCGGCGGGTAGCCACAATCTCATCCTTGTCAAAATCTTTGGTTTTCAGCCAGGGGCCTTTTTCCAGGACTACGACTTTGTAACCGGCTTTGGCAAGTTCCAAGATCACGGGCCCTGCACCGGAACCACTTCCGATGATGCAGATGTCGAACTCCCGGGTTGCAGGAGATGGCCCACGGCTGAAGCCGCGGATAACTGATGGGATTCTTTTTGAGGGCATATTATCTTCTAATATTTTTTTTCGCTTTCAGCCCAGGCCTGAAGGCCTGGGTAACTGAAGTCAATTAATTATTTCTCACGGTTTTAATAATTTCAGGGTAAAGTAGTTCGGGTGTCGGGCGGGGTTGGCCGGCGATGTAACTCAGCCATTTCCATCCGGTCCCGTTGGGATTTCCCCCGTATTGCGGGTCGCTTAAAAGGGCTTCAAAAATGAAAGTCAGGATGATCGAAAGCCAGCTTTCACCCCAGCTTTTGTGCGAGATGGTTTCGATCAGTTTTTCTTTTTCCGGTTGTGTTAATTCAAGATACGGTTTTGAAAGTGTTTCTTCCGCCGTTTCATCCACCCACCCGATGCCGTTGATGATGTATTTTACTTCTTCGGGGTCTTTTTCGGGGTCAGCCAACACCCACAGGAGGTATTCTTTTGCGTTGATATCGGAAGCTCCCGGGCCGTTGTCATCGGCAGGGAAAAGGATTTCCTGAACAGATGAAACAATGGACAGTTGCTTTTCGGAAAGGATTGAGGTGTCTTTTACAGTATTCCCCAATATTTTAACAACCGGCAATTGCGACAGCACTCCGCCCATAATTACGGACTGAAGAAAAAACTTTCTTGACAGGTGCCAACTTTTCATGTCTTTGAAAGCTTTTGGCTGTTTTTCTTTTCCGGTATGTTGTTGTTTCATTTGTTTTCAGCGATATTCTATTATTTTATGTATTTGTCGTTCTGTTCCGGTAAGCCTTTCATAAAATCAATCTTTTTTTAATAACTCATATTCAATTTTAATACATGTTTTTCCTTTGTGTCCCTCCGTACCTTCTCTGCGGCAGTTCGTGAAATTGCTATTCTGCAAAGGTATGCAAAGGAAACACGGAGTTACACGGGGAAGAATAAAACATTCATCTTCCAAAGCTCATTAAATTAATCGCATCATCGTCTTTTTCTTAATTTCGCCGTTTCATGCTGAGCAAAATACTTTTTAAATAATAAACAAAGAGACAACATGTTACGTTCACACACCTGCGGCGAATTACGAATTGAAGATGTCAACAAAAAAGTAACCCTTTCGGGCTGGGTTCAGCGCATACGCGACAAAGGCAGCCTGATATGGATTGATTTGCGTGACAGATACGGCATTACACAATTGCTGCTGGAAGAAGGCAGGTCGGCGCAGGAACTGATAGATAAAGCACGTACACTGGGCCGTGAATTTGTGATCAGTGCACGCGGGACTGTGATAGAACGTGTTTCAAAAAACCACAAAATGCCAACCGGCGATATTGAAATTGACCTGACGGGTATTGAGGTGCTGAACAAATCAAAAATACCGCCGTTTACCATTGAAGACAATACCGATGGAGGCGAAGAATTGAGGATGAAATACCGGTATCTTGACCTTCGGAGAAATCCGTTGAGGACTAACCTGGCACTTCGCCACCGCCTCTCGCTGGAAACCCGGAAATACCTGGACAGCCAGGATTTTTTCGAGATAGAAACGCCTTACCTGATCAAATCCACCCCTGAAGGCGCCCGTGATTTCGTGGTTCCGTCGAGGATGAACCGGGGACAGTTCTATGCCCTGCCGCAATCGCCCCAAACTTTTAAACAGTTGCTGATGGTGGCAGGTTACGACAGGTATTATCAATTGGTAAAATGCTTCCGCGACGAGGATCTGCGTGCCGATCGTCAGCCCGAGTTTACGCAGATTGACTGCGAAATGGCCTTCGTGGAACAGGAGGATGTGCTGGATACTTTTGAAGGGCTGATCCGTTATCTTTTCAGAGAAATTAAAGGTGTTAATATTGAAAAACTACCCCGCATGACTTATGCCGAAGCCATGAAAACTTACGGCAGCGACAAACCGGATATCCGTTTCGGGATGAAATTTGTTGAGCTGAATGATGTGGCCAAAGGAAAAGGTTTCAACGTGTTTGATGATGCGGAACTTGTGGTGGGCATCAATACCGAAAGCTGCGGAAACTATTCGCGAAAGCAACTGGACAAACTGACGGATTTTGTTAAAAAACCACAGATCGGGGCCAAAGGGCTTGTGTATGTAAAATACAATGAAGACGGTACGTTCAAATCATCGGTTAACAAATTCTTTTCTCAGGAAGACCTGAAAGTCTGGGCCGAAAAGTTCGGGGCAAATCCCGGCGACCTGATGCTGATACTTTCTGGAGAAACCGATGCTGTCCGCCGGCAACTGAATGAATTACGCCTTGAAATGGGCAACAGGCTGGAATTAAGAAATCCCGAAGTTTTCAAACCGTTATGGGTTGTTGATTTTCCGCTACTGGAATGGGATGCGGAATCAGGCAGGTATCATGCCATGCACCATCCTTTTACTTCGCCAAAACCTGAACATGAACATTTGCTGGAAACCGAACCTGGCAGTGTGAGTGCCAACGCCTACGACATCGTCATCAATGGTGTGGAAATTGGCGGGGGATCCATCAGAATACATAATCGCGAATTGCAAAAACAAATGTTCAAATTGCTTGGTTTTTCGGATGAAGAAGCGCAGGCACAGTTTGGTTTCCTGATGAATGCCTTCGAATATGGCGCGCCGCCTCACGGTGGCATTGCCCTGGGGTTCGACCGGCTCGTTGCCCTGTTTGCCGGGCAGGATTCCATCCGCGATTTTATTGCCTTTCCAAAAAACAATTCAGGCCGCGATGTGATGATTGACTCGCCTTCCCCTATTTCACAGGAACAGTTGGATGAACTGGGGCTGAGGATTGTGGAAGGGGAAAGTTAGATCTATCATCTAACAAAAGTTGGTTTATTAGTTATTTTGCACTTTGATTGATTGGATTATGTATTAAAGAGTTAGGTTTTTTGAGATTAAGAGTTATCAAACTTCAATATCACTATCTTCTCTGTTGGTTTCTGTTGCATAAGAACCAAAAAGGTAAACCTTTTCAAGATCAAAATATTCTTGCAATAGTTGTTTGTACAAACGTACTATGTCTATAGCTGTTTCTTTATCCATTCTTGTAATTCTTTCGTGTTTTTTAGCAATTCCCTGCATTTCTTTTCCGGGCAATGAATGTGAGGTTATGAGTGTATGGCGGATTACCTTCCTTTACTTTTGCAAAATATGCTTTAAGCGCTTTTTCAATCGTCTGATGGCACATAAAGCCAACGTAAAGATAACGCTTGCTTTTTAACATAGCTTCAGCAGTTTCGTAATCGTAATCAGATAACCCAATCCAATATTTTATTTTTTCATTCATAACAAATCAGGCCAAAGTTATGAAAAAGATACGAAACATGATTTACTCTAAAATCCTCCCGGAATATCTGGTAATGTTTTGAACCGATCCTTTACTCTTGTGAATTCCAGAACATTATTATAAAAAAAAGTGATGTTGCTACAGGATTGCACCCGCCAGGGGACCCCGGTGGGACGAGGATCAGAAAAAACCAACCATGAACATATCCATGCAAAATGCAATTCATCATCGCAAAATGCATAGTATTTTTCTTATTTTTGTAAATAAAAAATGTATATTCATCGTCATATTTCTTCAGATATCATCAAATATCTGTCTCATTTTCCGGTAGTGGCAATACTGGGTCCCAGGCAATGTGGTAAATCAACGCTTGCCAAACATTTGGTACAACAGTTCGGCGATTCGATTTATCTTGATTTAGAGAAAAGATCGGACAAAACCCGTTTGACTGATCCTGAAATGTTTTTCAAACTGAATGTGGAAAAGCTTGTTTGCCTGGATGAAATACAGAAATTACCCGGAATATTTACCGATTTGAGAAGTATTATTGACGAGAATAATCGAAACGGGCAATTTTTAATACTTGGGTCAGCTTCACGTGATTTTATTAAACAGAGTTCTGAAACCCTGGCAGGCAGGATTGTTTATATTTATCTTACTCCTCTAACTTTTCTTGAAATAAAAGACACTAACATAACAAAAGAGAACTTACTTTTCAATTACATGATTCGTGGTGGCTTTCCAAGAAGTTATCTGTCCGGCAATCAGGAAATAAGCTATATATGGCGACAAAGTTTCATCGAATCTTTTTTACAAAGGGATTTACAGCAAATGGGCTTTAACATCCCTCCTGAAACAGCATTCAGGTTATGGAAAATGTGTGCGCACAGTCAGGGACAAATATTAAATGCTTCAAAGTTTGGTGACTCACTGGGGTATAATCATACAACAGTAAAAAAATACCTGGATATTTTTGCAGGAACTTTTATGTTAAGATTATTACCGCCGTTCCGGGCAAACACAAAAAAAAGAATGATAAAATCGCCCAAAATTTACATTCGCGACACGGGTATCCTACACGTTTTACTTAACATTGAATCCATGAACGATTTATTAGCTCATCCTGTTTTCGGCGCTTCCTGGGAAACGCTTGTTATCGAAAATGTGTTAGAAAAGCTCAAAGACTGGGAAGCCGGTTTTTACAGGACATCAAACGGAGCCGAAATTGATCTGATATTGCAGAAAGGCCAAAAACTAATCGCTATTGAATGTAAAGCAACAACGGCTCCGAAATTATCCAAAGGTTTTTATGCTGCCATGTCGGATATGAAAATTGATAAGGGTTACGTAATTGCTCCGGTGGAATCATCTTACCCGCTTAACGAAAAAGTTATGGTTGTTCCTTTGAAAGAGTTTCTTGAACAGGAAATATAATTACCAATTATTTATTATTAAACTCCGTCATTGTCTTTTCAATCCCCACGGTGACAAAACTTTTGATGACTTCCACGGCCATTTCGATGCGGGGGATCATCAGGTTGACTTCTTTGCTTGTCCATTCGCCCAGCACATAATCCGTCTGGCAGCCACGGGCAAAATCATCTCCGATACCTATTCGCAGGCGGGCAAAGTCGATTGTATCCAGTTTAAGGATAATGTCGGAAAGCCCGTTATGGCCGGCATCGCCACCTTTGGGCTTTAACCTGAGGATGCCCGGGGAAATGGCAATATCATCCACAACAACCAGCAGCCTTTCAATAGGTATTTTTTCTTTGTCGAGCCAGTATTTCACGGCTTTACCGCTCAGGTTCATGTATGTAGTGGGCTTGATAACCACCAGTGTCCGCCCTTTGTATTTTACTTTGCTTACCGAAGCCAGCCGTTCAATTTTAAAGCTGCCTTTCAGGTCTTTTACCAGTGCATCGGCCACAACAAAACCAACATTATGCCGGGTATTTGCATACTCAGCACCAACATTTCCCAGGCCGGCAATTAAATATTTCAAAACGGTCAGTTTATAAATTTAAAATTAAAAATAAAGGGATAAAGTTAATAAACAACCCTATCCTATCCCTTTGTAAAAAAATATTTATTCGTACTTTATTCTTCAGATGATTTTTCGCCTTCGGCAGTTCCGCCTTCCTCACCACCTTCTTCTTCTTCTTCCTCTTCCTCAACTTCAAGTTCTTCAATACCGCGGGCAGTTTTCACACCGACGATCACAGATCTGGGTTGTTCAAGAAATGTCAGCTTTTCAATTTGCAAATCTTTGATCGTAATATTATCACCGATATCCAGTTCAGACATGTCAATCTCAATAAAATCAGGCATATCTTCAATGAGGCCTTTAACCAGAATTTTCCTGAGCTTTTTGATCAGTCTTCCGCCGGCAATAACACCGGGGACATCGCCCATAAAATGAACAGGAAGTTTGATGATTACCGGTTTCTCAGGTGTTGTTTCAAGAAAGTCGGCATGCAAAACCTTGTCTGTAACCGGATGGTACTGGACATCCTGAAGGATGGTCTGATATTCTTTCCCGTCAATGTTCAGGTTAATTAAATAAACATCGGCTGAAAAAATCAGGCGATCAAAATCCAGTTCTTTCAGTGCAAAATGCACTTGTTCTTTTCCGCCATATAACACAGAGGGAATCAAACCTTCCCTTCTTTGTTTTTTAGCATCTTTTTTCCCTACGTTCGCTCTGAGCGAACCGCTCAATGATACTGTTTTCATTATTTATATATTTGTGAATTAAAAGGTTATATTTTCGATAAATTAAAAAGGGAGCTGATTGATTTCCTGTTTTGTACCCTTTTGATCACCTCGGCAAACAATTTGGCTGTTGATAAAACCGTGATTTTATCACATTTTTCTTTTATCGGAATGGTATCCGTAACCAATACTTCGGTAAAAGGGGATTCTTTTATTTTCCTGCAGGCATCACCACTTAAAATAGGGTGAGTACAAAAAGCACGGACAGATTTGGCCCCTCCCTGCATGATCACTTCGGCAGCACGGGTGATGGTTCCCGCCGTATCAATAATATCGTCAACAAGGATTACATTTTTGTCTTTTACATCGCCGATCAGCCTGATCTCGCCCACAACATTGGGTTTGGTCCTGTGTTTGTAACTGATAACAAAACCGGTATTCAGTGCTTTGGCATAACTGGCTGCACGCCGTGTCCCTCCCGTATCAGGTGATGCAAAGATAAGGTCGGGTATATCCAGACTCCTTATATAAGGCACAAAAATGTTGGAGGCATAAAGGTGGTCAACGGGCACATTGAAAAACCCCTGGATCTGGTCGGCATGCAAATCAAGAGTGATCAGCCGGTCAATACCAACGGTTGTCAGCAGGTCGGCATTCATTTTTGATGCAATGGATACACGGGGTTTGTCTTTTCTGTCCTGTCTGCCGTAACCGAAATAAGGGATCACGGCAATAATATTCCTTGCCGACGCTCTTTTGGCTGCATCAATCATCATCAAAAGTTCATAAAAATTATCTGCCGGAGGGATAGTTGACTGCACAATGAACACATCGCGCCCCCTGATGTTTTCTTCAAAGGATGTCTGGAATTCACCGTCGGAAAATTCAGTAACAATGCTCTCACCGAGGACCGTGCCGAAATTAGTGGCTATTTTCTCAGCCAGATAGTGGCTGACCCTGCCGGAAAAAATACTAACAGTGGATTTTTTTGCTGACATCTGGCTGTTTTCTTATAATGATTCGAATTGAAAAAGCGCTGCAAAAATATTACTTTAATTCATTGTTACAAAATACAATGAAAAGTTTTCCCGGAAAAGGGCAAATCCTTTTTTACAATCTTTAAAAAAATGTACTTTTGCACGCCCAATTTATTCACTATGCCCGAGTGGCGGAATTGGTAGACGCGCTGGTCTCAAAAACCAGTTCCTTCCAGGGAGTGCCGGTTCGACCCCGGCCTCGGGTACAGGAAGCCTCATCATCAAATATTTGACGATGAGGCTTTTTATTTGTCCGCCAACCAATCAACAATCAGAAGGCACGTCAAGGGCGTGATCCCCGGGATAAACAATGTATCACACTTCATATTTCCAATACATGGCCGGAGATCGGATTATTTTTTTTGTTAGGGTTAGTTTTTATTATCAAGTCTTATAAATGTTTATGTATCGCTGTTTTGGTAAGGCGAACTATAAAAATCCCCAATCTTCCTTTAACTCGCTGCCTAATTTTTTGGGCTCAACTGGGTTTTAAATTCTATTATGTTATGCACTGTGCTTATTCACATTATTACTATTTTCTCCTTAAAGCTTTTGTTACTATATTTCAACTCAACAATGTATATGCCTGAATGAAGAGACGTAATGTCTATTATTTCGGATGGTTGTAAAACTGAAAGGACTTTTTGTCCCAATTCATTGTAGATATTTACTTCAATAATTGGTCGTTCTCTGGTTGAGAGAAATATTCTGTCATTTGCCGGATTAGGATAAAGCAAGCTCTTTGAATCTAAAAATGTATGCAAAAACCCGCCAACAAGACAATCTTCTTCAACTTCTCCCTGACTATTACACCCCGAATTGTTGTTTTCAATATCAATATCTCCATTTGGATTTTGAAGGTAATCACAAATACTTTTAACAGCACACGCTGATAATAGAGGATTCCATCTAATTGATAAATCTAAAATAGATTCAGCATTTATATTTTTTATTCCAGAAATATCGGCAAGTTTTTCATTGGCTGAAATTGACAAATCGCCATTAATGGATTCCAGGTTACTTAGTTCTGATAGATTGGTTATTTTGTCATTGTCATCAATAGATAGGAAACCTCCAATTGAAGTTAGGTTTTCCAGGCCCGATAGATCTGTAAGCTCATAATTTCGTTGGATCCAACCTTCCTCTCCTACAAATGCTAAGCTTGATAAACTTGAGATATTTGTAAGTGAAGTTTCTACCAACCAGAATCCCCCTCCGATTGAGTCAAGATTATCTAATCCTGTTAGATCATTTATTCCATAGCTATTAAAAATGAAAACACCACCACTTACTGATTTGATTCCTTCTAAACCTGATAGATTTCGCAGTGAATCATTGTCGCTTATTGTAATACCATGTATTGTGGGACCAACATTACTCAATGCACTCAAATCTTTTAAAACCTCGTTGAACCTAAGTTCAATTTCACCACCGATATATGAAACGTTATTCAGGCCATTCAGCGAGCTAAGAATGTCAGTCTGAAATATGATTAATCTATTTAGTGAGTCTACATTTTCAAGCCCGGATAAATCAGTCAGATCATTGTCACCAGCAATATCCAAAATACCAATAGACGTTACGTTGCTTAAACCAGACAGACTGTTTAACGTAGGGTTATACCGAATGGTAAGCCAACTATCAAAGGATGTGACCGAAATAAGACTATCCAAATTATTAATGTCGTCACCATAAATATCAACATTCCCAATAATTTTTGTGCAATTAGGGTAATTTATAGGAAAACTGTCAATTTGTGCTTGCGTTGTGAAACTTATCCCACCAGGTAAACAAGGTTGATTATAAGCTGTTACTACAATTATCAAAGAAAAGAATGTAATTAACAATGACTTTTTCATTTCGATTGATTTCATGTTAATATTTTGAATCTAGCATACTGCATAACGGCAGTTCGTCTAATAACCCCAAACACCAATTAAGTTCTCACTAAATATAAGCCTTTTTAAAAGATGATAAAAAATAAGGTTACTGATTTGTTGATAATTTGGAGATGGGTGCAATCTTCTTAATTTCGACGCACCCCGCTACAGGTTGAGCAAAAAAGCCATGTTCAGCGATAGGGATATGAAATCAGCAGATGGCATCGTTGGATGCGCCATAGTGCAATAAATGAGACCTCGATTGAGGTTGAGTCGTTTTACTCTACAATCGTAATTTTCTCAATCTTGTCACCTGCACGGATTTCGTCAATCACGTCCAGGCCTTCATAAACTTTGCCGAAGCAGGTGTGCTGCCTGTCTAAGTGGGCCGTATTGGTTCGGTAGTGACAGATAAAGAACTGCGATCCCCCGGTGTTGCGCCCGGCATGGGCCATGGACAATACACCCCTGTCGTGGTATTGATTGTCGCCATCCAGTTCACAGTCAATGGTATAACCCGGCCCACCCGTACCGTCACCGTTGGGACAGCCGCCCTGTATCATAAAATCCGGGATGACACGATGGAAAGTAAGTCCGTCGTAAAAACCCTCCTTCGATAATTTAACAAAGTTGGCTACTGTTCCCGGTGCATCTTTTTCATAAAAATTCACTTTCATTACACCTTTTTCGGTTTTGATTTCTGCATGCATAACGCTATAAATGATATTTGTTTTGGTGTTGATTTACTTAACGGGCAAAGATAACCTAATTTCTGCGGCGAACCGGTGATGTTCATATTTCCCCTAAAATCCTTTTTCCTTTCAATTAAATAATTAATTTTGGCCAGCAAAATCCAACGTATGGGGTAAATTCATCTGATAACCCTATTAATTAATCAAAGGAGGAAGGGCTATGATAGAAACCATTAAAATCGGCAGGCTCAGGTGGCTGCACATAAACGTCCCTTCCGAAGAGGATTTTGAATATCTGGAAAGCACCTTTCACTTTCACCCCCTCGACCTGGAGGACTGCCGTCAAGCCAACCAACGGTCGAAAATTGATATTTATGATGATTATTACTTTCTGATCCTTCACTTTCCGGTGTTTGACAAAAAAAACCGCTTTATCAAAACCAGGGAAGTAAAAATATTCTGGGGGAAAGATTATATCATTACCGTTGGCAAAACACATTGGGTGGTTGATAATCTGTTCAAGGAAGCTTACGAACAAGATCAGCGGGGTGAGGATTTTGAAATCGGAACATCAGATGCCCTGCTTTATGCAATCCTTGAAAAACTGATGAATGAAACCATTTATCTGTTGCGTAAGGTGGGCCTTGAACTGGAACTGATCAACCGCGAACTTTTTAGTGCCCGTGCCCAACGGGTCATCGAGCGATTATCCGTTACCCGTAAAAATATCATCCTGCTCAATACCATGCTCAAGCCTCAGTTGCGCGTCTTCAACAAGTTTGAATCGGGTGTGGTCAGAGGTTTTGCCGATAATATGGAAGACTATTGGGGCAATATTCTCGACTACTACAACCGGATGTGGGACATGACCGAGGATTATGGTGAACTGATCGAAGGCCTTTCCACCACTTTTGACTCGATGCAGACTAACAAAACCAACGAGATCATGAAAATCCTCACCCTGATCTCTTCCATTGTCCTGCCACTTACTTTTTTAACCGGCCTTTATGGAATGAATGTTCTTTTGCCCCTCCAGCACAACAACCGGGCTTTCTGGATAATCATTGGCATAATGGTGATTATCAGTGTGGGCATGCTTTTGTATTTCAGAAGAAAAAAATGGATGTAAAACATGCCATCCCAATGGGATGGTTTTGCCGGTTATTGAATTATGATCAGGTAAAATTCATTCTTTATCAAACGATGTATTAACCTGCAATTCCAAAACTGCCGGAGGCAGGATATGTTATTGCCAGGGTCGCAAGGCCCTGGAAAACAGAAAGAGGAATAACAAGTTCCAGAGGAACGGCATGGTTTATTTCTCAAAGAACAGACAAAAAACACCGGGGATAATGGAAAAACTAACGATGAGATGGCTAAAAAAGTACTAATTTTTTTTACCCTTTTTATTAAAGATTTCCGTTTGCAGACGGATGGATTCAATGTGGATGAGATTAAGCAGCCGTTTTAAAAAGCTTTTTTCAAGGCCGAGGTTTATACCGATAGACAACCTGTCGCTGATGATGCCGGCCCACCGTTTCATCTGAAGGATTGTAATCCGGTTTTCTTTCTTGTAATCCCCGATCTCATCTATGATCTTCATGCGCCGGGCGAGGATCTGCAACAATTCGCCGTCAAGTTTATCAATTTCGGTCCTCATCTCCTCCAGCTTGTTTTGAAAGGCAATGTCCCCTGTTTTTTTACGGATTTCCAGTTGGCCCAGCAGATTTTTTAATTCTTCCGGAGTTATCTGCTGGCTGGCATCCGTCAGGGCCCGGTGGGGATCGAAATGGGTTTCAATCATAATGCCGTCCATTTCCAGGTCGAGGGCTTTTTGTGCTACCGGTAACAGAAGGTCGGTCCTGCCGCAGATGTGGCTGGGGTCAACCAACATGGGCAAGCCGGGGGCAAGCCGTTTTAGTTCGATGGGGATTTCCCACATGGGGGCATTGCGGAAAGGTGATTTTTCAAAATAATGAAACCCGCGATGGATAGCGATAATTCGATCAATCCCTGCCCGGTTAACCCGTTCGATGGCGCCAAGCCACAACTTCAGATCGGGGTTTACGGGGTTTTTTACCAAAACAGGAATGTCAACTCCCCGGAGTGCCTGTGCGATGGCCTGAACAGAAAACGGATTGACCACCGTGCGGGCACCAATCCAGATCATGTCCACATTATATTTCAGTGCCAGTTCCACATGTTTGGGTTCGGCAACTTCAACCGTTGTCTTAAGGGCATACTTTTCTTTGACTTTTTCAAGCCATTTCAGCCCGTTTTCCCCGGCGCCTTCAAATTCGCCCGGACGGCTCCGGGGTTTCCATATCCCGGAACGGAAAACACTGACTTCGGGGATTTGAGAGATCAGTTCCGCCGTTTTCATCATCTGTTCCTCATTCTCGGCGCTGCATGGCCCGGCAATGATGAAAGGAGCCCCGGAGGCCAAAAACCACTCAGGCAGGGGCAAGATGTTGATGTTCGTTCCCACAGCATGCAAAATTAAGAATAATGACCGGTTGGTGTTGTGTAGAATACTTCAATTCGCGGGATGTTTCAATATTTTTTAAAAACAAAGACGTAAAAATACGACCTTTGCAAAACCAAACCCTATTTTATAAAATGCAATTTGATAAATTTGGCCTGAATGAACAATTACTGGAAGCCATTAACCATATTGGTTTTCATAAGGCAACGCCCATTCAGGAACAAGCTATTCCGGTGATTATGGAAGGCCGCGACCTGATAGGCAGTGCCCAGACAGGTACCGGAAAAACAGCCGCCTTCCTTTTGCCTATTTTAAACGAACTGTTGAGCAGCCACGCAAAGGCAACAAGCACACTGATTATTGTGCCTACGCGTGAACTGGCCATTCAGATTGACCAGCAGGTACAGGGATTTACTTATTTTACCAACATCGGTTCCATACCGGTTTACGGCGGGGGCGACGGGCTTTCATGGGATCAGCAGAAAAAAGCCCTGACCTCGGGGGTGGATATCATTGTTGCCACACCGGGGAAACTGATCTCGCACCTGAATATGGGTTATGTAAAATTCGGTAAACTAAAACATCTAATACTGGATGAAGCCGACCGGATGCTGGACATGGGCTTTTATGATGACATCAAAAAGATTATCACTTACCTGCCTGAGAAACGTCAGACGTTGATGTTCAGCGCGACCATGCCATCCAAGATCAGGGAACTGGCCAGGCAAATCCTTCACAACCCTTTCGAGATTTCCATTGCCATTGCCAAACCTGCCGAAGGTGTTTTGCAGGCGGCTTACCTGGTTTACGACCCGCAGAAGATTGCCTTGCTTACCCGTTTGATAGCCGATGACAATGCGCTGAAGAGTGTACTCATTTTTGCCTCAACCAAGAAAAAAGTGACGGAAATTTATCGTGCCCTGAAAAAACTTCATTTTAAGGTGGAAGCCATCTCTTCCGATTTGGAACAACGCGAAAGGGAAGAGGTTTTGAGCCGCTTCAAATCGAGGAATACCAAAATACTGGTGGCAACGGATGTGCTGAGCCGTGGAATTGACATCAAAGAAATTGAACTGATCATTAATTATGATGTTCCGGGCGATGCCGAAGATTATGTGCACCGGGTCGGGCGAACGGCACGGGCCGATGCATCGGGCGTGGCGGTTACGTTTATCAACGAAGAGGATATGTATAAATTCCGCCGTATAGAAGAATTGGTGGAACAGGAAATTATGAAACTGATCTTGCCGGTTGACCTGGGACAGGGACCCAGATGGAATCCGAAAGCCGTTGAAGTCAGAAGGAGGGGTTTCGGAAAATATGCAAAAGGCGGCAAAAACAGAAAACCCGCTTACGGAAAGAAACGTCGGGCAAAGTAAAAGTTAAATTTCCTGAAAAATTCAATCCGGCAATTGCGAATTTTTCACGATAGGCAAAAAAGAAAATGACAAAGGGATTTTTCAGGGATGGGAAATATCAAAACCGAAAAGATTCCGGTAACAACGGATGTATCCCTGATTTTTAGTTCTTTTGCAAAGTTTTAAAATGTGAATTTGTGAAAAGAACAGAAATAAAAACACTTTTGCAGTCAACCGGTTACGGGAAAGAAGTGAACGTAAAAGGATGGGTGAGGACAAAACGTGGCAGTAAGCATGTTGCATTCATTGCCTTAAACGACGGGTCAACAATAAAAAATATTCAAATTGTTGCAGAGATCAACCCGGAAACTGAAAAGACGCTTGACAAGATACATACAGGGGCGGCCTTGTCGGTTGACGGACTGGTTATTGAATCGCCGGGCAGCGGACAGAAAGTTGAACTTCAGGCAAAAAATATTGACATCCTCGGGCCGGCCAATCCGGACGAATACCCATTGCAACCCAAAAAACATTCTTTGGAATTCCTGCGAGAGAAAGCCCATTTGCGTTTCCGTACCAATACGTTCAGCGCCATTACAAGAGTTCGCCATGCCATGATCTTTGCCGTTCACAACTATTTTAACGACCACGGATTTTACAACATCCACACACCCATCATCACCGGATCGGATGCGGAAGGGGCTGGGGAGATGTACCAGGTTACTACGCTTGATCTGAGCAATGTGCCGAAAAATGAAAACGGGGAAGTGGATTTCAGCAAAGACTTCTTCGGCAAAGCAACCAACCTGACCGTTTCGGGACAATTGGAAGCCGAACTGGCTGCTCTTGCCCTCAGCAAAGTTTATACCTTCGGCCCTACTTTCCGTGCCGAAAATTCAAACACCTCGCGTCACCTTGCCGAGTTTTGGATGATAGAACCCGAAATGGCTTTTTACGACATCCGCGATGACATGGACCTGGCGGAGGATATGCTTAAATATCTTATTCGATATGCACTGGACAACTGCATGGATGACCTTGAATTTTTAAGCAAACGGTTGCTGGACGAGGAAAAAAACAAAAAAGCGGAAGAGCGTTCGATGGAATTGGTTGAAAAGCTGCGCTTTGTGCTTGATCAGGATTTTGAAAGGATAACCTATACCCGTGCTATTGACATCCTCCGCAACTCAAAACCAAATAAAAAGAAAAAATTCAGGTTTGTCATTGAAGGTTGGGGTGCAGACCTTCAGTCGGAGCACGAACGTTACCTCGTTGAAAAATACTTTAAAAAACCGGTTATCATTACCGATTATCCAAAAGATATCAAGGCCTTTTACATGAAGCAAAACGAGGACGGTAAAACGGTGCGAGCGATGGATGTTTTATTCCCGCAGATCGGGGAGATCATCGGCGGGTCGCAGCGCGAAGACGACTACGACAAACTTTACAACCGCATCAAAGAAATGAATATCCCCGAAGAGTCAATGTGGTGGTATCTTGAAACCCGGAAATTCGGCAGTGTTCCCCATTCCGGATTTGGCCTCGGTTTTGAAAGAATGATGCTTTTCATGACTGGTATGGGAAATATCCGCGATGTGATCCCTTTCCCGCGCACACCGTTGAATTGCGAATTTTAAAAAAACCGGGGTTTTCCGTGTAAGGATACCTTTGTCAGTCTTCATTATTAAAATATAGATGCGGCCTCCGGGCAGATGGATTTGCCTGTCGCCCGGCCCTTTATAAACTGTTTTTCCGGACAGGTCCGTAACCGATAGTTGTTGAATTTCGAAACCGGCGTCTTCAACAATGAGCCAACATCCAGAGTGATACTTTGTCCTTCGTAAATCGTAGTGTCATTTCCCAGATACACCACCGGCGGCTCAAAAGCCGTTACCATCAAAGTGCGGGCCTGGTTGCTTGTTCCGCAGTTATTCCCGGCATAGACTTCGATCAGATAGTCGCCGGGGTTGCCGAAAGTGTAAACCATGAATGTATCGGTGGAAGATTGCAATTCGCCGGCCACATACCCTGCGCACCACTCTCCTTCTTGAACTGTGGTGGAGTAAGTATGCTGGGTGTTTTGGCAAACATTGGCATCACCAACAATGACACCCGCAATCGAAGGTGTAGCATAAACGGCAACCTGAAGTGAATCGCTGAAAATAAACCGGTTATTTTTTTGCAAAAGTACAATGAATAAAATATTTGCCCCTTTTCCAGGGTGAAATCTAAAAAAACTCCGGCAAGGAATATAATAAATTATTTTAAAAATTTGCATTACTAAAATCATGCCATTTAAAATTTGTTTTTCTTACATTTGTCAGGTTGCATCCTTCAGGGATGGGAATAATATATTTAGGAATGCTTAATCAACGTTTACAACAAAAACTTCTGCAGAAGCTGTCCCCACAGCAAATCTTGTTGATGAAGCTGTTGCAGATACCTGCAATAGGCCTTGAGCAACGCATAAAACAGGAAATTGAAGAAAACCCTGCTCTGGAAATAGATTCACCGGAAGCAACCGACCAGAATTTAGCCGACAGCAATCCTGATTCTGAAACAGATGACAGGGCTGAAAATAATGAAAACCCAGAAGATTACGAAGAATATAAAGATAGTGACGAGGAATACCAGATGGATGATTATATGGATGATGATGAAATACCTGACTATCGCCTCAAGCAAAATAACTACAGTGCTGATGATGAAAGAAGGGAAATCCCGTTTGTGTCGGGGACCAGTTTTCCCGAATTGCTGAATCAGCAACTGGGTTATCGTAAACTGGATGAACACAAATATCAAATCGGGCTTTATATTATTGGTAACATTGACGATTCGGGTTATTTGCAGCGTTCCACCGACTCCATCGTTGACGATCTGGCATTCACTCAAAATATTACAACTACAAAAAGCGAAGTGGAAGAAATCCTGGGAATTATCCAGGAGTTTGACCCCGCAGGTGTGGGGGCACGTAACCTGCAGGAATGCCTGATGATTCAACTGAAAAGAAAGGCCAGGGAAGAGACATCTCCTGCGCTTGACCTGGCCATTAAGATTATCGGACGCTATTTTAATGAATTCACGAAAAAGCATTACCAGAAAATCATGAAACGTGGCGAGGTGAGTGAAGATAAGCTAAAAGCAGCAATAGACCTGATTTTAGAACTCAATCCCAAACCCGGGAATTCACTGAGTGAAACCACAAGGACCAACCATTATATTATCCCCGATTTTACCATTTCCAATGCTACCGGTGAACTTGAACTGTACATGAATTCCTGGAATTCACCCGAGCTGAGGGTTAGCAATGTCTATTCGGATATGATCACTACCTTTGGCCAGAAAAAGAAGACAAAAAAACAACGGGAAGCCTATTCGTTTGTCAAACAAAAAGTTGATTCTGCCAAGTGGTTCATCGAAGCCATCCGTCAAAGGCAAAATACTCTTTATTTAACCATGAAAGCCATCATGGATTATCAGCACGATTATTTTATGACCGGCGACGAAACCCGCCTCAGGCCTATGATATTGAAAGATATTGCCGAGAAAATAGGACTTGATATCTCTACCATATCCAGGGTGGCCAACAGCAAATATGTTCAAACTCCTTTCGGTACTTTCCTTTTAAAAAGTTTTTTCAGCGAATCCATGCTGAAAAACGATGGTGAAGAAGTTTCTACGCGTGAGGTGAAGACCATATTAAAAGAGATCATCCAATCGGAGGACAAAAAGAAACCTTACACCGATGAGCACCTGAAAAAACTTTTAAACAAAAAAGGATACAACATTGCCCGCCGTACGGTTGCCAAATACCGCGAACAACTGAATATCCCTGTTGCACGGCTTCGAAAAAAACTGAACTAAATGGAAAAAACAATTGCCCGGATCATCTCTGTTGTCTTTCACCCCCTGTTGGTACCTACTTATGCCCTGTTATTGTTGATCAACCTGAAAACCAACATGGCTTTTGTTTTGCCGGTTGAACACAACTACATTACCGTGTTGTTGGTGTTCCTTATTTCGTTTGTCATGCCTTCGATCATCATCTTTATCCTTTACAGGTTCGGTTATGTTAAATCGTTACAAATGGAAAACCGGCGCGAGCGTGTGTTACCCCTGTTTACGGTTTCCTTTTTTTTTTACGGGACTTACTACCTGCTGAAACAGGAACCTTTTTATGCATTGTTCAATATCTTTATGCTGGGGGCTACCCTGTTGGCCATCCTTTCGATTTTTGTAAATTATTTCACCAAAATATCCATCCACATGGTAGCGCAGGGCGGATTGTTTGGCACCCTGACAGGATTTGCCATTGCCTATAATCAGGATTACATGAACCTGTTGTATTTGCTGGTTTTCATTGCCGGGCTTACCGGTTTTGCACGCCTGAAACGGAATGCCCATACCCCCGGGCAGGTCTATGGCGGTTATGTGATGGGTGTTGTGGTGATGATGGGGCTTTTCCTGTTGATTGCCCTGAAATAACACAGCCTTGGGCATGGTCCGGTGAGTAACTTAAATTTCAGCTTCCGCTGTCCCTGAAGTTTCAGCGAAGGCAAGGAGATGAGCATGAGTTGTTTTTGGCAGTTTTTTGATAGGTTATTTATAAATTAATAGTAAGATTGGCCCGCAGGCTGCCGATATTGTCACCACCTGGCCTGGCTAAAAACGTCCCGTCAGGTTGGCATAAATCCGGTTGTAGGTGTAGCTGTTTTTCAAAAACCCCTTCATAGGCTATGGAGAGCGAAATTTTTCTGATAATTTTCCAGGTTAAATTGATGTTACCGATATGCTGGTTCAAACTGCCCTCAACATACGAGTATTTGTAATCCACATAGCGGTATCCCGCACCGGCATATAGTTTTCCGGAAACCAGGTCGCGTGAAAGGTCAAGGCTGTAAATCTTTCCCGAAAGGTAAGCCGGATTCGAGAATAGTGGCCGAAAGGGTAACCGCCACATCAATGCCCGGCACCTGGCTATAGGTTACCCATACATACAGGTTTTTCGAAGCCCTCGGGTCATCTTTGCGCGCCCGGTAACCTGCCCTTACACCCAATGACAGTTTACGTACGGGACGGTAATTCACCTGAAACTTAAAACCCTGAAGGGTTTCTTCGTCAATCAGGCGTTGCACATAGTCTTTGTAAGTTTCGTAATAAATAGGTGTGTGCCTGGCGCTGTATGATACTGAGAAAGTAAACTGCCTGATGACCCGGTATCTCAGCGTCAGGTAAAGGTTGGTCAGGTTGAATACCGATTGCTTTGCCCCGTTAATGTTTTGGTAGAGGTCCATTTCGGCGGTACCAAAAAAATAAAGGTTTTTCAGCAGGGAGTTGTAATGTTGCAGGTAAATAAATCTCCTGTCGGTGGCCCCGTTGTTTTTCTGTTCAACAAAAGCAAATGTTGTCCGCATCTCCCGGTGTTGCTTATTCGCATACACATGGCCAACATAAGCCCCGAACTGGAACAAGTTAAAGTTGATGCTGTAATCCGTATAATCAGGCCGTGACCCGACAAATGCCCCGGCAATAATTGATTTGAACCTCTTATCAACCTGCAGCCCGTCAATGGCTCCGATATTTGACATATTGGCGTTGATACGCCGGCCAAGCCAGATATCCAGGCTTTTAACAGGTTGGTAACGGACGGTAAAATTGTAAATCTTCAAACCGTTCATTACATTCTTTTTGATGGCTTCCCAGGTGTTGTTGCTGTGCACAAACGACAGGTAGGTCTCGGCCGAAAACTTTGAACCCGCAATGTGATCGGCCCTCATGGAGAAAGTATAACGCATCCGTTGCCTGTTGGCGCCGGGGGTGTTGGAGAAATAGGATTGGATGATACCGACAGCCGGCCCTCAACCCTTTGTTGACTGGTTTTTTTAACGGGAACAACACTGTCAGAAGCCGGTATTGTTTCGGTGGTTGTGGGGGAAACAGCTACAATTTCCCGGGGTACATTAACCCCCGGTTTTGGTTTTTCTTTTATCCTTTCTTTGAAAACCAATGTGTCACCGGGTTTCAGCGAAACGGATGACAGGGGAGAGCCAACACATGAAATAGACGAAAGCCCGGTAACCACGTGTACAGGGGTCATCTCCCCGTTTTGGTTCAGGTAAAGGGTATCCCCAACCGAAATGTGTTTGGTGGAACTGAATTTCACATAAACATGCTGAGGGGTAACATAAGAAATCCTGCCGGTCATGGATGAGGCATTCGACTGGGCTTTCAGGCTCAGGTTTGAAAGAATAAATAAACCGAAAAGTAGCAAATATTTCATTATCTTATTTTAAACTTTGTCTGTGTTTTGTTGAAATCTTCGCTGCCGTTGGGATGGCAATCAAGACAGGCAATACTGTTGTAAACATAATCGCTGACATCACTGTGCTCCTCATCCATGTTGGCTTTATTGTGATCGTGGCAGTCAATACAACTAAAGGCCGAGTAGTTACCTGGCGTTGTATGACAGTCGGAACAAAGTTCCCATTCCCCATTATGATTGCCACTGTAAATTGGAAAATACTGGCCGTCGTGGTCAAAAGTAGATGGGATCCATACGGTTTCCGTATGGCAAAGCGAACAGTCAGTTGAAAACTGTGCGGACGCATGAGGTGGATTGGTGGTTTGGTCGTAATCACTTTGGTGGCAGCCCACGCAAGTGTTGGGCGTGTTGTCGTAATCGCCCTTGTGGCAGCTTGCACAATTGGTTGAAAGCCCGGCCTGCTGGTGATTGGGTTGTGTGGTGGAGTTGTAATCTTTACTATGGCATGAAAAACAATCAGGTGAAATGTTTGAATAGTCGTTGGGGTCGGTATGGCAACGGCTACAATCGCTGATGGCATGACCCCCGGTCAGTGGGAAGAAGCTGTGCGTAAAATTAGGCCCTGTCCAGGTAAATGAATTCATCTGATGACATTCGGAACAATCGGTGGAGTAGCCCGCCTTCCACATGGTTGGGGCTGGTTGCGGCCAGATACTTGTCGCGGTGGCAATCAATACATTCAACACCAAGAGGGTCGAAGCGCAACAGAGAAGCTGTTTTGTGACAATCGTAACAGTCGGCTGTAACGTGTGCCCCGAGCAAAGGGAAACGGCTATGCCGGTGAATATCAATAATGTCGCTAACAATCCATGATGAAGTCGTATGGCAGCGTCCGCATTCAAAGCCGACGGTTTGTTCGTGAATGTCGGTGTGGCACGACATACATTCGGGTTCAGCCTCCGAAAATACCAGACTGGGGTGGCAGGTCACACAGTTTACATCCTGGTGCACGCCACGCAACGGGAATTGTGTGAGGTTGTGATCGAACGAAATATTTTTCCTGTCAATTTTCCAGCTTTTGCCGTTTGTTGCAAATTGGTTGTGGTGTTCATCCTTGTGGCATTGGGTGCAACTTGCTGTCAAACCCTTGAACTGTTGCAAGGTGCCCCCGTTGGCAAGGGGCTTAAAATGACAGGCACGACAACTTTGTTCCTTGTGTTTGCCCTGAAGCTCATAGCCGGTCTGGCTGTGGTCGAAATGAATTTCATCCCAACGGTTTTTATTATGACAGTTTTCGCAGGGTCCTCCCGGACACGCACACGGGGGAAGCATGGCAGCCGTGCTGGATGAAGCCATGGGGTTTGCTGCCTGGATAGCCGGGCAAACGGTGGTTGCCGCAAAAATTATTGTAGAATACATTCAAATGCTTCCCGTAAACTCAGTTGTAACAGTTGAAGCCTGGGTGGAATCAATTGACGGCCGAAAGGTGGTGACAAAAGGAAAGATATATAGCGGTGATGACGTTTTTTCCACCTCCGAAGGATTGTACGTTAATATTCCCTTCGAAAAGTTTGGTGACGCCTCTCATTTTCTTTATAAAATAAAGGGACAATGAAGCATTACTCTCAGAAAATCAGAAATCTGTTTTTTTAAAATGTTAAAATCCGTTAATAAATTTTGACATTTTAAAAAAATATCATTTCTTTGTACTCTTAAACAGATATAGTCAAATAGATTAAATAAATAAGATGGCAGTTGATGATACAAAAAATAAAATTATAACTGTAGCTTCCAGGCTATTTGGCCGTTACGGATTTTATAAAACATCAATGGATGAGATTGCTAAAATAGCAAGAAAAGCCAAAGGTTCGTTGTATTATCACTTTGCCGGTAAAGAGGAACTGTTCACAGAAGTTGTAGCAAAAGAAATTAATAATTTAAAAACTCAATTATCTGTCATTGTCAATGACAATACATTGAAAGCAGATGAAAAAATTAAAAGGTACCTGATAAAACGAATGGAAGTTTTGGATTCTGCTGCCAATTATCATGAAACGCTGAAAGCAGACTTTTTTGAGCATTTTGATTTTATTGACAGTTTAAGAAACGATTTGGATAATTGGGAAAAAGAACAACTTAAAAGTATTATACTTCAGGGCATTGACGAAGACATTTTTAGGATTCAAAATGGTAATATGGAGGTTTTGCTTGATGTGTTCATTATGGTGTTAAAAGGACTTGAAATACCATTTTTTTTACAGGGTAAATATGATGACCTAAGTCCGCATTTTGATGATTTATTAAGAATTTTAATAAAAGGTTTAGGCAAATAATTTTTTTTACGTATTACCGACTATAAAACACTTTAAGTACAAAATTATTATGAAAGAAATGATATTGATAAAAGAACTGATAAAAGATAAAAATGTTGGAGCGATAGTATCCACCTCAAAATATGTTGTAAAAGATTTTATAAATAAGATTGACTTTGAAAAAGCAAAAGTATTTGTTGAATATGGACCGGGTAAAGGTGTAATCACAAAGCAACTTCTCAACCTAATGAGTGAAGACACTGTTCTTTTTGCATTTGAAACCAATGAAAGTTTTATTAATGAATTGATTAAAATCAATGATAAACGGTTAATCTTAATTAATGCGGATGCTGAAGAAGCAAAAATGATTTTAAAAAACCGATATAAAATTGAAAGAGTAGATTATATTATCTCAACGATACCGTTTACTTTTCTCGACAGAAAAAAAAGGAGAAGGATCATTTTCAGGTCTTATTCCTTACTCAAAGAAAATGGGAAATTTATTACTTATCAGTATTCCTTGTTAATTTATCATCTGATCAAAGAAAGATTCTCAAAATCAAGCCTAAATGCCACATTGCTAAATGTACCACCCGTATTTATTTTTGAAGGGACTAAATAAATTAGTTTTTATAAACTATGGTAGATAAACTAAAGAATTTCCTTTTCAGAATTTGGTACTGGTATCTGAGTACAATTGATAGAAATGCACAAGTAATTTTCATGAACTATGGTTACTCGAATGATAAACATAAGATCAAACTTGATGAAAATGATGAAAAAAACAGATACTCAATACAACTTTACCATTTGGTTGCAACTGGAATAGATATAAAAGGGAAAGATATTTTAGAAGTAGGTTGCGGACGTGGTGGTGGTTTATCATACATTAATCGCTATTTGGAACCAGGTTTAGTAACCGGGGTTGATTTGAGTAATAAAGCCATTGAATTTTGTAAAAAATATTATGCAAATGAAAGAATTAAATTTTCGCAGGCAGATGCACAAAATCTAAACTTTTAGGAGTAATCTTGAGCTTGAAAAACTAACCACACAATTGAAAAGATCAAATTTACAATTAATTAAAGAGGAAATAATTACCTCTAATGTAGTTGAAGCTTTAAAATTAACCTCACAGGACAGACTAGAATTAATAAAGAAATTGATGCCAAAGCTTCTACAATATTTAGGTAGAAATTTTGCTGCAACAGAGGGGACACTGACATACAATAAGTTTGTGACACGAGAATTTGAGTATATGTTTTATGTTTTAAAAAGATAATTCATTTTCATTAAAAGGCTGTAAAACGATATTAGTTCAAGTAATAATGTGATGGAAACGATTTCTAAATATATCCTTACATCTGTTTTAGGATGGAAAGTAATGGGTTTTTTCCCAAATTTTAAGAAATCTGTTATCATATTTGCTCCGCACACAAGCTATTGGGATGCGTTTTATGGGAAACTATTACTTATGCAAATTGATATAGTTTATAAATTCTTATCGAAAAAGGAATTCTTTAAATTCCCATTAAAGTATTTTTTCAGGTTATATGGTTCCATTCCTGTTTCACGAAATAAAGATTATATAAATGAAATTGTTGCACTATTTAAAGAAAGTGAAAGATTACATATTGTCCTTTCTCCTGAAGGACAACTTGCAAAAACTGATCATTGGAAAAAAGGATTTTACTATATGGCAAATAAGGCAGATGTACCTATAATAGTTGGTTATATTGATTATAAAAAAAAAGAAATTGGAATTAAAGGGGTTATTAGAGAAACAAGTGATATGAAAAAAACAATATCAAAAATATGTGAAATGTATAAAGATGTAAATGGGAAGTACCCAGAGAATTTTACTTTAGATAAGAGATATAGCTAAAAAAAATTTGAAAATAACTGACTATAAAACAATAAAAGTATAAATTGATAAATAAAATTTAAGTATGAACAAATTAGCAGAACTAATAGTAAAATTAAAATGGTTTATAATAGTGGTGGTAGTTGGATTAACCGTATTTTTTGGTTACCGGCTTCCAAATTTAACAATTGATTCAGATGTTATCAATTCCTTGCCTGACGATGATTCAACCGCGGTATTATATACAAATATCGGTAATAAATATGGTGGGAATACCATGGGTATGGTTATTATTCAAGCCGATAATATTTTTACCACCAAAGTATTAGAAGACATTAAACAAATAACGGATACTATTAAATATATTGATGGAATCTCAACAGTTACGAGCCTGACTGATATTATTGATATAAAAAATGTGGATGGCGGCATTGAAATAGGCAAACTCGTTGATGAATATGACTTACCCGATACACAACAAAAATTAGATAGTTTAAAGAACTATGTTTTTTCAAAAGATATGTATAAAGGTTCCATCGTTTCTGCTGATGGGAAGGCAACCCTTGTTATGTTTACCCTGCTTGACAATGCTGATAAACAAGTAGTGGCAAAAGAAGTAAAAGAAAAAATCACAAGACTAAATCTTCCCGAAAAAATAAGTTTTGGCGGTTTACCAATGATGATGAATGATGTGTCGAACTTAATGTTGGTTGATTTGAGGAATTTATTGCCTATTGCATTTGTTGTTATAATGTTAGTTCTTTTAATAAGTTTCAGGTCTGCCCGTGGTGTTATTTTACCTCTTTTAACAGCAAGTATTTCTATAGTATGGGTTTTGGGGCTTATGCAATTATTGGGTTATCAATTAAATTTGGTTTCAATCAATATGCCTGTCATATTACTTGCAGTTGGCAGCGCTTATACCATACATGTTATCAACAGGATAAACGAATGTAAAGAAAAAGACCGGCGGAAAGCATTAATAATTTCTTTAGCCTATATTATTATACCTGTATTTCTATCCGGTATTACTACCGTATTCGGTTTTGCGTCATTTATTTTCGGTGCATACCTTACCATGATCCGGGATTTTGGAATTTTTACTTCTCTCGGGGTATTATTTGCATTATTGATTTCCGTTACATTTCCTCCCGCTGTTACCGCTGCATTTGCGATGTATAAATCCACAAAAGCTTTAAAGAAACATAAAAGTTCAGAAGATACTTTTATGGGTAAAATGTTACTTACCCCTTTTTCCAATCTTATTGTAAAGCATCCAAAATATATTACCGTAGCCTGGATTGTTTTGATGGCAATTAGTATATGGGGGATATTTAATATTAAAACCAGCATTAATATGGCAGACTATTTTCATAAAAATGATCCCACCAGGGTTACGGAAGATATCATGCAGAAAGAATTTGGCGGTTCATTACCTGTTTTCGTTGTATTTAAGGGAGATATGCAGAGCCCGGATGTTTTAAAAAAAATGGTTAAAACAGAAAATTATATGAAAAAATACCCGGACATTTCTACCACACAATCGGTGGCGGATTTAATAGAAGAGATGAACGATGTGATGGGTGAAGGAAAGAAGATACCGGATGAAAGAGCCAAAATTGAAAACCTGTGGTTTTTGCTGGACGGTCAGGATGTAATGGACCAACTGGTTACCAAAAAACTTGATGAGGGAATAATACAATCGAAGTTTGCTTCTGCCGACAGTAAAGACATGAAAGATTTTGTAACCTATATGAATAAATTCATAAAAGAGAATTCTTCCAATGACTGCCAAATAACTTTAACAGGTATGCCTTCGGTATATGTAAAGTTAAATAATTCTTTAATCCGCAGTCAATTCAGCAGCCTGACAATAGCTATTTTATTAGTGGTTTTAATTGTCGCTTTAATATTACATTCTTTTTCAAAAGGAATATATGCGGCAATACCCATTATAGCTACCATTATTATTTTGTTTGGCTTTATGGGAGTTAGCGGTATTGCACTCGATATTGCAACAGTGCTCGTGGCGAGTGTTGCCCTCGGTATGGGTATTGATTACTCAATCCATATTATCACTCATGTTTCAAAAAAGTTTGATGAAGTTAAAAATATGGATGAATCAGTAAAAGACAGTATTATGATTAGCGGCAAGGCTATTATTATCAATATTATTTCAGTGTCATTGGGCTTTCTTGTATTAACTTTTTCACATATCGTTCCTATACAAAATTTTGGTTTGTTAGTTGCCCTTAGCATGGTTGGTTCAGGACTCGGGGCTTTAACCTTATTGCCCGTAATCTTAATTCTTGCAAACAAAGCAAAAGAAAAACCATAAAATGTTTAGGCAATAATTTAACTTTTAATAAAGAAAAACAAAGTATTTTTTAAAAGAGCAAATAATTATATATGAATTAATTACAGAGAAATAAATTCTGATGTTATGAATAGCAAAATTGCAAATAGTGTGAAAACTATAGATATTGCACCTATCATTAAAAATAGTGATTCAAAATTTTTGAAGAGCTTACCGGATATCTTTATAAAAGCTATTGCCATAATTATAAGGCAAAAAAGTCTTAATAAGCTTTTTTGCGATAATTCAGATTATGTCGGTGTTGATTTTCCACCTAAAGTATTAGAGTACCTCAATGTTAAAGTTGATATTACAGGAGAATCGAATTTACCAATAAATGGAAACTGCATTTTTGTCTCCAATCATCCATTTGGTTTGATTGATGGTTTAATTATACTTTCAATAGTAGGAAAAAAATATGGTGACTTAAGAATTATAAGTAATGATTATTTGAAATATGTTAAAAATTTAAATCCAATTACTTTTTATGTAAATGTTTTTGAAAAAAATTCAAGACAACATATTGCAAAATTAAAAGAAGTTTATGAGTCCGATTTGCCTATTACAAATTTCCCTGCCGGTATCGTATCAAGAATTAAAAAAAGAAAAATTCAAGATGGAGAGTGGAAAAAGAGCTTTGTTAAAAAATCTATTGAAAACAAAAGAGACATTGTACCAATAAAGGTTAGTGGTAGAAATTCGATTCTGTTTTATGGCATCTATTTATTCAGGCAAATATTCGGAATAAAAACGACTCTTGAGTTGATACTCTTGCCTCGTGAAATGTATAAAAAACGAAATAAAACAATAAAAGTCACCATTGGAAAACCAATTTCATATAAATCTTTTGATAATACATTAACCTATAGAGCGTGGGCACAAAAAGTAAAAGAACAAGTATATAAATTAAATCATTAACATAAAATTTAAGTAAAATGAGAACAGTAAAATTATCAGTATTAGTAAGTGCATTATTCCTTTTAGTTGGATTTAGTGCAAAAGCACAAGATGCAAATGAAATCCTTCAAAAACTCGATGAAGTTTTGTATTCGGCAAAAGACCAACAATACAAGGTCACAATAACTCTGATTGATAAGAACGGAGAAGAAAGTACGCGTAACGCAGATGTTTTGGAAAAAGGAAATAATATGCGGTTGTTTCGTTTTACAAGTCCCGCATCTTACGCAGGCATAGCTTTTTTATCGCTGCCCAAAGATGTGATGTATTTATACATGCCTGCTTTTGGAAAAGAAAGGAGGATTGCCTCGTCGGTAAAGAACCAGAAATTTGCAGGAACAGATTTTTCTTATGATGATATGGAAGCCAAGCCGTACACTTCAAAATATGATCCTGATCTGATTGGCCAGGATGACGAAACTTATACGTTAAAGTTAGTTCCTAAGCCGGAATTGAAATCTGATTATTCAAAACTGGTGATGAAAATCAATAAACAAAATTTTTATCCTGTAACTACCGAATATTTTGATAAGGTGGGAAAAAACGTCAAAGAAGCAACTTATCAATTCGAAAAAGTGGGAAAATACTGGACCTCAAAAGAAATAATAATGAAAGATTTGAAGAAGGATCATGTTACAAAAATGGTGGTCAGTGATGTTGTTTATGATCAGGGACTTTCAGATGATGATTTTACGGTTAGAAAGTTAATGCAGTAAGTTGAAAAATGAAACAGAAAGTAGCTCTTGTTTTAGGAAGTGGCGGAGCCCGTGGAGCAGCGCACATTGGGGTGATCCGTGAACTTATTAGTCATGGATACGAGATTACTTCCATTTCAGGTTCGTCAATGGGCGCATTGGTTGGCGGGGTTTATGCTTCAGGAAAACTGGACGAATATGAAGAATGGTTGTGTGCTTTGGACAGGATGGATGTATTTAATTTGGTTGACTTTACTTTGAGTACAAGTGGCATAATAAAAGCAGACAAAGTATTGAAAAAGATCAAGACATTTATTCCCGATCAGAAAATTGAAGACTTGCCCATACCTTTTACAGCGATAGCAACTGATATCCGCAATAAAAAAGAAAAAGTGTTTTCAACCGGGAGTTTATGGGAAGCCATCAGGGCATCTATTTCTATCCCCTTGGTAATTACACCTACCAAAATTGAAGGCCTGCACTTTGTTGATGGTGGTGTTTTAAACCCGGTACCGGTGAACCATGTAAAGAGGAGAGAAGGTGATTTGCTTGTGGCTGTCAATGTGAATGCACAAATCCCTGTCCATAGAAGCACAAAAATTGAAAATAAAGATCATTTAACCAATGGCCGGTTAAAAATATTCCGGGAAAAACTTGCACAACTTATTCCCGTAAATAATAAGGAAAGTATTGGTTATTTTCAGTTAATGGTTACTTCAACAAGCCTGATGTTGTCACAAATATCAAAACTGACACTTGAAATGAACCCGCCCGATCTGCTCATTAATATATCCGGGCAAACCTGCGGCACTTTTGATTTCCACAAGGCCAAAGAGCTTGTTGAAACAGGCAGGATTGTTACACGTGAACTTTTAGAAAAGTTTGATAAAAACAAAGAAATTCAATGAAAAAGGTAAGTGCGGTTATATGTGTATTTAATGAGGAAAAAACTTTGGAAAATGTGATCCGCGCAGTCATTGAATACCCGTTGATTAACGAAATGATTGTTGTGAATGATGGTTCGTTTGATCAAACAAGCAGTATTATAGAAAGGTTACAACAAACGATTGATATAAATGCAATTCACCTGAAGAAAAACAAAGGAAAAGGCTTTGCCATGGCAACCGGTATTGAAAATGCGACGGGTGATATCATTGTTTTTATTGATGCTGATTTATCAAACTTAATTGATGATCACTTGTTTGAATTACTCATGCCGGTTATACATAAAGAAGCTGATATGGTTCTTGGCCAGGCAACCGAAACATTGATCAACTATAGCATAAACCCATTTAAATCATTTACAGGCGAACGGGCATTATTGAAAAAAGATGTATTACGGCTCGTTGATAAAATGAAAAAGTCACGTTTTGGAGTTGAAACACTTATTAATCTTTATTACCAATCACAAGGCAAAAGAGTAAAATATGTCATGTTAAGCGGACTAAAACACCCGACAAAGTTTAACAAAACCTCAACATCTAAGGCTATGACAGAGTTTGTAAAAGAAGGTCATCAAATTAGTTTAACAGTGTTAAAGAATTTTGATTTAATAGTTAAATCGCTAAAAAAATTAATCTTAATAAAATAATCCTATGAAACGAATAAAAATAATTTATGTATTCATATTCCTGATTATCATGATTTCCGGCTCTGTAAAAGCACAGGAAAATAAAGTAAAATTCAGTGGCAATATTTTAACAGATGAACGTTTTTTGTTAAAGGATCAAGGGTTGTGGGCATGGAATGAAAATCGCTTGAACTTAAAACTTGAGGCCAAATTTAAAAACCGGGCAAAATTTTATACAGAGGTTTGGCTAAGGAATCTTGGTTTACCAAAAATCGCTTCTGCCTCCGAACTTTATAACAAGGATATTGTTGATCCTTATAATCTTTCTGTCAGGGAAGCCTATGTGGAATTTTACGGCTTGCTCAGTAAAAATCTGGATGTAAAGATTGGAAAACAACGTATTGCGTGGGGAACTGCCGATAAGCTAAATCCCACCGATAATTTAAACCCGTATGACCTTGAAGATATAATGGATTTTGGACGACATAACGGGTCAATAGGTATTAATGCCATTTACTATTTTTCCAGTGATTTTTCATTACAGGCAGTTTACATTCCCTTATTTCAACCCGCTACCATGCCCATTGGCGTTTTTGCTGTTGCCCTTACACCGGAAATGCAACTTCCACCTCCTGCATATATTGTTTCCGCATCCGACAGTTTAGTCATGCCTGTGTTTGGCCTCACACAAAGTGCTACAACAGGCGCGCGCTTTAAAGCCTTTCTTGGTGGTTTCGACTTTTCAATAAGCTATGTTTACGGCTTTGACGGGTTGGCTGCACCTTTGCACAATAGTATTACCCCGGTCAATCTTGAAGGAGGGGTTAATGTTCGTGCAACAACTGGTTTTTACAGGCAAAGTATTTTCGGTGCCGATTTCGCAGGTAGTATTGGTGGTGTGGGTATATGGGGCGAGGCAGCCGGTTTTTTACCGGACAGAAAGGTCGTAATGACCAATGACATTGCCGGACAACCGCTCCCGGAAATGGACAGTCTTATCGTTGATAATGAGTTGTACCTCAAATTTGTTCTAGGGATGGATTATACTTTTCGTGACGGTTCCTATATAAATTTTCAATACTTGCACGGATTCATCAATGAACGGGGCAGGGGCAACCAGAATGATTATTTCATGCTTGGGTATAACAAAACTTTCTTTGAAGATAAATTGAAAATTGAACCCCTGACCGGTGGATTTGTTGTTTCCGACTGGAATGACATCAGCAACAATTATGCTGTTATCTGGGCACCTTCTATCATATACAAACCTGTTGATAATGCCGAAATTCAATTGGGGGCTTATGTTTTTACCGGAAAAGGCGATAACTTGTTTAACAACCTTATTGGTTATGATATGGGGTTCCTAAAAGTAAAGTATAGTTTTTAAAAAAGAAATCATTTATTTATAGTATAAAAAACTAAAATCATGAACAAACTAACCGACAATGAATTTTTCGAAATATCCAAAAAGGATGCAATTTCGATCGTCAGAATTAAAAAAAAATGTTTTTGACTTTATTTCTGATGTTGAGTTAAGCGGCGAATTGATGAATTTTCTTGAAAATATTTCAAGTAGTACTGAAATTAAAGCGCTCGTTTTCTACCATGATCCCGATTGTGTAAATGAGGACAATTATGATAAATTTTTAAAACGAATCATGGCTCAATCAAAGGAAGGGGATCAATCAGTAACACCAGATTTTCATCAAAAAAATGTCAGGTTTCGGGAGATCAATATTCTGAACCGCTTTATTAAATCCCTGGTAAACCTTAATATAATTGTAGTTTAAGGCACACAAGGTTCAGTTGTAACGCCCTTTGTCGGTATAGCTTTTGTTGCAGACTTAATCTATTCCCGGGAAGGCACAATATACATCATGGCCCATAATAAATTTAGGTTGCATCCAAGCGGTGGGTTACCTTTTTTTCTTTCCAATTCCCTTCACCATTCGATGGCCATGGAGTTTTTAATGAAGGATTCTTTTACTGCAAACGAAGCTTATGAGATGGGTCTGATAAATAAAGTACTTCCGGCGCAAGACTTTTTAGATCAATTAATTAAGGAAACTGAAAAATTTATAAATCATAGTCATTATACAATTCAACAAACAAAACGCCTGACAAATTTTTCCGGGAAATCTCTTTCCGACTACTTTAATTATGAGGCTGAGATAATTAATCTTTAAAATTTGTGTCCAAAACAAATTTATCATCACCAGACAGAAAAGTACCCGTTAATTGGCAACTATTCAGAAAAAAATTCCCAGATATAACCATGACAAGAACACGCACTATTTTCCCGTTTTATTTTTATTGAAGACATTCTTCATTTTGGTCTGCCCCAGTACCAAAACATGATACATTGACGGTACAAGAATCAAGGTGAGGAAAGTGGCGAAGCTCAGTCCGAAAATCACCGTCCAGCTCAGCGGGCCCCAGAAAGCCACATTGTCGCCGCCGAAATAAATTTTCGGGTTGAAGGTGTTCAGGAACGAAACAAAGTCAATGTTCAGGCCGACAGCCAGCGGAAACAGCCCCAGGATAGTAGTGATAGCCGTTAATAATACGGGGCGCAAGCGGGTTTTGCCGCCTTCGACAATACATTCTTTGGCAATGTCTTTTGGCAGATTGGCGCCATCGGGCAATCCAAGTTCTTTACGCTTTCGTTGTTTCAAAAGGCCGATATAATCAATCAGTACAATGCCATTGTTCACCACAACACCGGCCAGCGATACAATGCCTATTCCGGTCATAACCACAATGAAATCCATTTTAAAGGTGGCCAGCCCGCCAAATACACCAATGGTGCTCAGCACTACCGTAAAGATGATCATGGCCGGTTTGACAAACGAATTGAACTGGGTGACCAAAATAAGGGCAATCAGCGAAACGGCAATCAGCAGGGCGGTTTCAAGAAAAGACATGGATTCCTGCTGGTCTTGCTGTTCGCCTGTAAATTTGTAGGTAACACCTGCCGGAAGTTTAAATTGTCCCATTATCTTTTTCAGTTCAACATTAATGTTGTTGGCGTTATATCCTTCCAGTACATTTGAATAAATGGTAACCACCCGGTCACGGTCAATCCGTTTAATGGCCCCGTAGGTTGAACTGTATGTAAAATCGGCCACTGCCGAAATGGGCACCTGGATGATTTTACCGCTGGCCTGACTCCTGAAGGTAATCCTTTGGTTGATAAGGTCTTCCAGGTTATACCGGTATTTGTCTGCCAGTTTCATCCTGATCTTATATTCGTCTTCCCCTTGTTTAAAATCGGATATCTCTTTTCCGAACAATGCCGTTCGTATAGCGTCACCAATCTGGCTTGTGGAAAGGCCGTAACGCCTGGCTTTTTCCCGGTTTATGTTCACCAGCAATTCGGGCTTGCCCACATCCAGGTCAATTTTCAGGGCTTCAATGCCCGGTATTCCGGCAGCATTGATCACCGAGCGGATGGTATCGGACAAAAACAATAAGGTCCTGAAATCTTTACCGTGAATTTCCAGGTTGATGGGTTTTCCGGTGGGTGGCCCGTGTTTTTGTCCTTCAACGGAAATGATGATGCCCGGATACTGTCCCACAAAGTTTTTTTCCAAATCATGTTGGATTTTACGGGTGCTTATCCCCCCCCGGTCCTCATATTCCACAAAATTAATGGTGATCAGCCCTTTGTTTGATCCACCTGTCCTTCCGCCAAAACCCGCATTTTCGCCAACGGCACCTTTTCCAACCGTGGTCAGTACCGAATTAACGATCTTCATATCGGGTTTAAGGACAACAAACACTTTTTTCTCAATTACTTTCATGGCCGAATCGGTTACATCAATATCGGTATTGATAGGCATCTCGGTAACAATATTGATCAGTTTGGGGTCAGGCTGGGGAAAGAAAACGATGTTGGGGTTTGAGTTAAAATAGAAAACCATGGTTACAATCATCAGCACAAAAGTGCCTGCAATTAACAAGTAAGGGTTTTTTCCGTTCAGGGCAAAAGTGACAAACTTCAGGTAGGTATTTTCGAGCCACACCAGGCCAACTTTCTGAAACCATAAGGCCAGCCGCGAGAGGAAAAGCAAATCCAGCAGGCCGATGAATGCAAAAGCCAGAAGAAGGGTTCCCATCCAGTTAACCTTCAATGCAAAGAATATCATGGCGAGCAATACCAAAATGATGATTGCAATCAAATGTTTTCTGCGTTTGGGTAATACCACATTGGCTCCTTTTTTATAAAAATCGTTAAACACAACCGGGACAATAACCAGGGCGACCACCAGGGATGAGGTAAGCACAATAATCAGGGTTTCGGGCAGATAGCTCATAAACTTACCGATTGTGCTGTCCCAGAACAACAACGGCACAAAGGCAGCCAGGGTGGTGGCCGTTGATGAAATGATGGGGACAGCCACTTCACCGGTAGCCTGCCGGGCAGCCTCCATCCTGGAATATCCCCGCTGGACATACCTGAACATGTTTTCCGTTACCACGATGGCATTATCAACCAGCATCCCCAGGGCAAGGATCAGGGCAAATAAAACAATCATGTTGATGTTGTAGCCCAGAAGCCCCATGACCAGGAACGAAAGGAACATGGACATGGGGATGGCAAGCCCAACAATCAGTGAGTTTCGTGTTCCCAGGAAAAGGAACAAGATGATGATGACAAAGATCATCCCCATGATGATGCTGTTTTCCAGGTTGCTGAGTTGCAACTTAACGGTTTTCGACTGATCGTTGGTGATGGTAACCACCAGTTTTTCGGGTAACGTATTGTCGTTCTGCGCCTTCTTCAGGATTTTGTTGACCTGGGCAATGGTTGACAGCAGGTTTTCTCCGCTTTTTTTAATAACCTGCAACGAAACAACCGGTTGATTATTCAAACGTGCATAACTGTCGCGATCAGCAAAGCCGAATTCCACCGATCCGATGTCCCTCATGTAAACGATGTTTCCTTTTTCACTTTTTACGATGATGTTATCTATTTCGGAAGGGTGTTTAAACTCACCCACAAGGCGGATGGTACGCCGGATTTTTCCCATTTTAATGTCGCCGCCCGACATGGAAACATTTTCGCGTTTTACGGCATTTTCAACATCGGTATAGCTCACCTTGAGGGCGCTCATTTTAAAAGGGTTCAGGTTGATGCGCACTTCGCGGTCGGTTATGCCGGTAATGTTTACTTTGGAGACTTCATAAATTGTTTCGATTTCATCTTTCAGTTCTTCGGCATATTCTTTCAGTTCGTTCACGTTAAAATCACCGCTGAGGTTTATGTTGACAACCGGGAATTCGGAAAGGTCAATATCCGTAACCGAAGGGTCTTCGCGCAGGTCGTCGGGCAAATCGTTTTTCGCCTTGTCCACAGCATCCTTTACATCCTGCAAAGCTTTATTAATGTCCACGTTGGGTTGAAACTCAATGAATATGCCGGAAACATCCTGGCTCGACAGGGAAGTCATTTTTTTAATTCCCTTTAGGGATTCCACCTCCTTTTCGATGGGCCGTGTGATGAGGTTTTCAATGTCAACAGGCGGGTTTCCGGGATAAACCGTTTGTACCATGACGGTTGGAAAGTTAATCTCGGGAAACAGCTCTTTCGGGCGGGAGATATAAGAGTATAGCCCAAAAGCAATTATTACCACCAACAAAAGGTAAACGGTGGTTTTGTTTTTTAAAGCCCAGTTGGAGAGCCAAAAGGTCCTGATTACTTTTTTGCTTTTATCCTTTTCGTTTTCCATGATCTTTTTCAAAAGTTATTTAAGTAAATGGGTTGAGATTGGCACGTGTTTTTTTATCCTGCAATACTTATTATCGTCCCGTCCGAAACATTGCTATAACCGTCAGTAATCACTTTGTCGCCTACGTTTAATCCCGAAAGGATTTCACTTTTGTTCCGGTAAGACCGTCCGACTTTAAGATATTTCTTTTTGGCCACCCGGTGGTTGCCCTCTTTTTCGGCAACATAAAGATACGATCCCTTCATGTCTTCCCTGATCACAAGTGAAGGGATGACAATGTTGGTGTCGGAATTGTAATTGTTGATCCTGATGTTTGCCAGCAAATTGGGTTTTAATTTTCCATCGCTGTTTTCCAGTTCAACCTGTATTTTAAAAGTCCGGTTTTGCTTGTTTACCACCTTGCCAATAAGCGTGATGGGTTTGTGGAATTTAATCCCGGGAAAAGTGGGAAAAGTGATATCAACCATTTCACCCGGGCGAATTGAGGGCAGGTGGGCTTCTGAAATCATGGCCGTAACTTTCAACTTATCAAGGTCAACAATATGCATCATCCGTATGCCCGGTGTGGCCAGTTCCCCTTTTTGCTGGAGCAATTCTTCCACATACCCGTTAATGGGTGAATGAATGAGCGACCTATTGTATTGGGCCTGAAGGGTGGCCAGTTTGTTTTTCAGAGTTTGATATTTATTTTTGCTGTCCAGATACTGCCGTTCGGAACCGATATTTTTGTCCCAAAGTTGCTTTTGTTTGTTATATAGGGTTTCTGCATATTCCAACTGGGTTTTCACGTCATCCATATTTTTTTCAATCACTTTGGTGTCCAGTTTGGCCAGCAGTTGGCCTTTCTTTACTTTTTGTCCTTCTTTAACAAAGATGGAGATAATCTGTCCGGCAACTTCCGGGCTGATGAATGCTTCATCCCTGGCCTCTACTTCGCCAATGGCTTCAAAATATTCGGAAAAAGGTTTTACAGCAGCATTTTCAACCCTTACCTTAATGGCATTGGCCATATCGCTACTGTCGCCAAGAGCATCCAATTTTGTCTTTAGTTTTTCAATTTTATCGTTGAGCGAAACAATATCTTCCCGGTAATCCCGTATTTGTTTTTTAATTGCCGCCGCATCGTTTTCGTGATTGCCACAAGAAGCCAGTAAAACACTTATAAAGATCAAGACAATAAGTTTTTTCATGATTTTCAGCATTTTATATGAATTTATCAAGATTTTGTTCTAATATTTTTCTTCCTTTATCATTGACTATCCCATACATGTGATAGGTAAAAATTTCCTTAAAAAATGCGGGGGCCATAATCTCTTCGTGTGTGAAAATCCCCGATGACATAATGGCTTCCACACGCATAAGGTTCATCCGGGCAATAATTTCCTCGTTAATGTCATCCCTGTATAAACTTTCCTTTTTCCCCCTTTTCAGGTTTAAAAGGACACTTTCGTAGATGTGGTTTCTTTTTCTGTCGGTAACTTTGGCATAAATCTCAGGATAATATTTTCTCAGGTCATAAATCACCGTCGGTTTATGGTCTTTGATCATTTTCATCTGAAGGCCATAATAGGTAAGCATTTCTTCAACTGCATTTTCGTTGCCTTCCAGTGCACTGATCATACTATTTTTTCTTTTTTCATAAGCACTGTCCATCACGGCCGATACCAATTCCGTTTTATCGGAAAAATATTGATACAGCGTTTTTTTTGAAATGCCCATCTCGTGAACTACATCATCCATCGTTACGCTTCTGATACCGTATTTATCATAAAGCTCACGGACTTTTTCAATTATCTCTATTCGTTTCTCATTCATGGTTTCAGGGATTAATGGCATTGGTCAATAGCTTTTTCAGGTCTTCTCCGGCTTTCAGCAGGGTGAGTGAGGCCGTAATAAAATCTTGTTCCGCTTTCAGGTATTGGGTTTGTGTGTTTAAAATATCCAAACTGGATGACATGCCCTCTTTAAATTTCACGCTGGTCTTGGTAAAAATCTTATCGGCTATTTTTCGTGCTTTGTCTTTGTTTTGATAAACACGATAAGCGTTCAGGTACTCATTTTTTGCTGTTTGGTATTGAAGGTTGAGTGTGGTTACCAATTGTTTTTCACTGATCTCAACCTGTTCGAAAGCAATTTTTGCCTGTTTGACTTTTGCTTTTCGTTGTCCGCTTGAAAGTATCGGCACGTCCAGTGTAATGCCCAACGCCCCACTTTGATACCACTTGCCTTCGGAACTGAAAAAGTCCCAGGAATTGCGTTGAGCCTGCGTTTGGTAATTAACTCTGGCCGCCAGGGTTGGCATATATGCTGATTTTGCAAGATTAACCTGTAACAGCGTCAATTCTTTTTGTTTGTTCAAAGAAATGTAATCGGCATTTTGAGAATATTTGAATGTTTGGGAAAGGATAAGCGATTTTTTACTTTTTTCGACCAAACTTTGCATGTCATCGGTTAAAACAATACTGTCGTTTTCACTTAGCCCCAGGTAAAATTTCAGGAAAGCATAAGCAATGCCACGCTGGTTATCAAGAAATACCCGACTGGCCTCCAGGTCGGATACCAACAGGTCAAGCTGATCAACATCAATGTCTTCAGCAAATCCCACCTTGTATATCTGGCGCGTTTCGTCAGCCAGTACCTTGGTAAGCAAATAAGTAGTGTCAACAATGTCCAAGGCAGCTTCGGTTGAAAGTATATTATAATATGAGTCGGCTACCTGCTGTTTGATGGCCAGTTTGTCTTTGAAAAAATCAGCCGTTGTTTTTTCCAGGTATTTTTTTGCTGCTTTCAGCCCGACAAGATATTGTCCGCTAAAAAGCAGTTGATTTAATGATGCCCCAAAAGAGGCATTATAATTGGTTCCCATCTTGATTTCCATTTCCTTCCCGCCAGGTGTAAATGAAGGAAAAATAAATGTCGGCCGTGCAAAATTGTCATCGTATGTTACTTTTCCGTCTATCTGGGGCAAACCGATAGCTGTGGATTCCAGTACCCGTGCCTTTGCCGCTTCAATGTTTTTTCCGGAAAGTATAACCTGATAGTTATTGTTCATGGCATAATCAAGAGCCTCCTGTAATGAAAAGTACCGGACTTCCTGTGCCTGAATAAATCCTGTTAAAAATACCAACAGGCTGATTAATAAGTTTCTTTTGTTCAGTTTCATGATCGTTTTTTTGATTCATCCACTTTTCAGGCCGTAAAAATAAAAAAATAAACTATGGAAACTATTTTTTAATAAAAAGTTTCTTTAGTATTCTTAAAGACTTAAAATGGCTAACATAAATCAGGTTCAGAATACCTGACCCAGCGTAAATTCAATTCCGTGCCAATAAATATCTTCGTGTAATCTTGGAGACTTCGATCCTTTAAGGCCATACTTTCCCTTTACATATATTGCCACCAAGGCACGAAGACACGAAGGAATCAATAAATTTTACGATAATTTGATTTACGATATAACCCATGTAACTATTAGATTTTAAACAGTTAGGTCAGGCGCTCTGAGATTTTTTCTATCCTGTTTCCTGGTTTTATAAAATAATGGTATTTAAAAAAGGAAGGATTTGTTTTGAATATTATTTTCCGGTTTTACATCCGGGATGGAACAACCGGTCCCACAATGAACGTCTGTGAATTTTGTTTAATTTTCTTTGCTGCTTTTTCAAGGCCTTCATGCTTTGTCTGGTTTGATCCGACTGAATTTCCTTTTGATGTTTCACGGCATCCTTGTATTCCAGTTCGGCCTGTTTTTGTTCGGCAGCCTGGGCTTTTTCGGCTTCTTTTGCCTGTTTCGGTACTTTTTTGGTACTTTTACAGCCGGCCGGTAAAAGAGATGCAACCAGTAACAGGACAAAAAGGGTCTTAATAAGATGGAAGCCGTTTCTCATAAGTTTGCAAAAGTAGCAAGTTGACTTTTACGGGTTTAAAAACAGAAACAAAATATTTACAATTTAATTGCGTTAAGATGCAGAATATTGGCAGAAGCATGTTAAAATATTATTCCATTATCGGCCTGATAGTTTTCGCTGTGTTAGTTACAGAGCCTTCCTGTAATAAAAATGTACAGAGAAACCCCAACATCCCTAACGTGAATATCAATTTCACCATTGATCCCAACTCCACCGTTTACATTCAGCTAAATACGGTGGGCGGATGGCTTTATCTCGATGAAGTACCCGGAATTCATGTTCCTTACCCGAGCCGGGGCATCATTGTTTACAGGCTGGATGTGAGTTTGTTTAAAGCTTATGAACGCCAGCCACCCAATAATCCCTTTCAATGTGATAAAGGAAACAATTTAACCCGGCTTATCGTTGGCGACAATTATCCGTTTGTGAAAGATACCTGCACCGGCATAATGTATTCCATTCTTGACGGCTCTTTATTTTCAGGCGAGGGGAAATATCCCCTGATAGAATACAATACTTTTTATGATGGCGGGCTGTTGTACATCAATAATTAACGGTTTCGATATACAGCAATATTTAAAAATCACAAAAAAAGACACAATCAACCTGACTGCGTCTTTTTTATAATGGCCATTGATGTTTTTTTAATATCTGTAATGGTCTGGTTTGTATGGGCCTTGTTGTTTTACCCCGATGTATTCGGCCTGTTCGGGTGAAAGTTTTGTCAGTTTCACACCCAGTTTGTCCAAATGCAGGCGGGCGACTTCCTCATCCAGGTATTTGGGCAAACGATAAACGGCGACTTTGTAGTCATTCCTTTTTTTCCAAAGGTCGAGTTGTGCCAGGGTTTGGTTTGTAAACGAATTACTCATCACAAACGACGGGTGTCCTGTAGCACATCCCAGGTTCACCAGGCGGCCTTCTGCCAAAAGGTAGATGGAATGGCCGTCGGGAAATGTATATTTGTCCACCTGTGGCTTGATGTTCAATTTTTTGATGCCCGGATACTGCTCAAGCGGGGCAACCTGGATTTCATTATCAAAATGGCCGATATTGCAAACAATGGATTCGTCTTTCATCCGGGTCATGTGATCCACTGTGATGATATCTTTATTACCGGTGGCCGTAACAAAAATATTTCCTTCTTTAACCGCTTCTTCCATGGTGGTCACCTGAAAGCCCTCCATAGATGCCTGCAAAGCGCAGATGGGGTCAATTTCGGTAACCATCACCCTTGCCCCGTACGACCGCATTGACTTGGCAGAGCCCTTGCCCACGTCACCATATCCGGCAACTACGACTACTTTTCCGGCAAGCATCACATCGGTTGCCCGTTTAATGCCGTCAGCCAGCGATTCGCGGCAGCCGTAAAGGTTATCGAATTTTGATTTTGTAACTGAATCGTTTACGTTGATCGCCGGGACAAGTAGTTCACCGTCTTCCATCATCTGGTAAAGCCTGTGTACGCCGGTGGTCGTTTCTTCCGAAACCCCTTTCCAGTTGGCTGTTGCTTTATGCCAGTATTGCGGGTTTTGGTTAACCGTGTTTTTCAACAAGTTCATTATTTCCTCTTCCTCTTCGCTCAATGGGGTAACATTCAACAAGGAAGGGTCTTCTTCAACAGCAACCCCTTTATGCAACAGCAGAGTGGCATCACCGCCATCGTCAACCACCAGGTCAGGGCCTCTGCCATCACCATGATTCAAAGCCTGTTTTGTGCACCACCAGTATTCTTTCAGGGTTTCGCCTTTCCAGGCAAACACCGGCGTTCCCTGCGGATTGTCAACAGTGCCGTTTTTTCCTGCCACAACTGCGGCAGCCGCATGGTCCTGCGTTGAGAAAATATTACAACTTGCCCAACGCACGTCGGCGCCGAGTTCCGTTAAGGTTTCGATCAGCACGGCCGTCTGGATGGTCATGTGCAGCGAACCGGTAATCCGGGCCCCTTTCAGTGGCTTTTCTGCTGAATATTTATTGCGGATGGACATCAGCCCAGGCATTTCTTTTTCGGCAATGTCTATTTCTTTCCTGCCCCATTCGGCCAGTTTTAAATCGGCTACTTTATATTGTAGTTCTTGTTTTACAGTTACTTCTGACATAATTTTTTAATTAAAGTTCATTCAAATTTTCAGGGGGGCAAAGATACTTTAAATTTTAATAAATTAAAATGTTAGAAGCGATACTTGATTTTCGTGTAGATCATGGAGTTGTCATTATAGCGGCCGAACCTCGCCCGCATTGCTTCATAACGGGCCAGGAAAGTCATGGTGTTGCCGTATTGTTCTTCATTCATATAATCATCATAATCGAAAATGATCTTCTGGATAAACTGGGCGCTTAGCTTCAGGTCGCCCACACCGTAGTCGAGCCCGACAACATAATAAATGTAATCTTTTTTCACCAGTGCACCGGGAGCCACAGGATCAGCCGTCTGGAAGTATTTCCCGTTATAGTAGGCTGCTTCTCACCGAATTACAAAACTTTTGATGGTGGAAGTAAACGAACTTTCCCCAACCCACAGCCGGTGATGTCCAGGGGTGATGAGCAGCCCGGTCAGGATTGGATTACCAAGTGTGTCAAACTCAATTTGTTTTTCAGATAAATCTCGCTGTTATCCATTGTGGGTTTGATTTTTTCTTTGGAATAATCAAACGTAGGGGGAGCAGGAAGTTCTGGTGGCTTGTACCAGATAGACCCCGGCGAAGGGTATTTGTTTCCTGCATAAATAGGTTTCCCGATGGCTTCGATCGTACTGTTGCCAAAACAATATCGGTGATAAAAACACCGTCGGCCTTGCCCCACACAATTTGTTGTTTACCTACCTTACCCGGATATCCACGCTTTTGAAATACATATTAAGATAAACGTCTCGGAATATAAAATCAAGACTGTCAATACTATATAAATAAAGCATCGGATTGGCTTTCAGGGCCACCTTGTCGCTCATCAGGTTAAAATCCAGGTTCAATGTGTTTTGAAGCATGTTGAAATCGCCGTTATTGTATTGAATTCCTATGTAATTCCTGACAAAACCGTTGATTCCGATATTAGGTTGTGAGAAGGCCAACGGGGCGGTTGACAGCCAAATAGCTATAAGCAAAAGCCGGGCTTTCATTTTGTTAATTTTTCTTAAAATCTTAATATTTCGGTCATTATTCCGAAACGGATCACACTTATCTGATGGACAAAATAAATGTTGTAATAATCCATTCCCGAATAAACCTGCACGAAAAAGCCGATATCTTCCAGGAATTTCGGGTGGTAATAAAAGGTAAGGCTGATGATGAGCCGGTTCAATGAAAAAGGACTCCAATCGTTTATCTTACCAAACATCCAGTTTGTCTGACCCTTTAATGAGATACTTGCCTTTTTCTTTTTCGATGCCAGACTGTTGCCAACAGGAAGTTTAAAAATCGAAAACATAGTTTTCCATCTGTAAAAACCATAGATGCCATGCATGGATGTGTTGCTCAGGCCGGGTGGATGAACCTCGAAGGAAGTGCCGAAGAACTGAACAGCATTAAATTTTTTATTGTAATTTGTTTTGATAATGCCCAGTTCGAAATAATTGGTAGAAAAATCGCCTGATTTCAGATTTACACTGCCATCCTCCAGAAGAAACTCTCCATCCTGGCCGTTGGAATGATGCGCAATTTTCCCGAACATACTCAGGCTGTTGGCATTTGCTTTTGAGATCAGTTTATAATAGACCGTAATTTGTGGAATATAACTTGGCGTACGCACCGGCATGGATTCTTCACGGTACATTCTGATGATAATCTGGGGAGTAATGACCCCCAAAAGGCGGGAATCCTTATTTTCCCGAATGTTAAAATTGGGTATTATGTTGGCTTCAAACCAGAGTGGTTCGATGTTCCCGATATCAGTAGGAAAGGTGATGTAACTATCACCCTGATTTACCTGGGATATTATACTCAGTCCTATTTCGGGTATTGTATCATTTTTTACCTGTCCGAAACCCGTTGAAAAAATCAGGATTACAAAAAATAATATGACAGATTGTTTACTCATTTTGTTAATTTACTGTTTGATTATCCCCGACTTTCAAGCCGGGATAAACTCCGGTGTAAAATCCTGTTTGTTTTGTATTACAAATTTTGAATCATTCTTATCCTGTCATATTTTCTGCCAGGTGAGTGTCCTCCAGATAATAAATTTGGAGCCCACAACTTCTATCTCTGTCTCCCGGATATCCGTAACTTTCAGATTGAATACCATCCCTTTTTCCGGTCCGTACATGCTGCCGTTTCTCCATTGTTTTTCTTCCGGGTCGAATACAAGTCCTTTGATAATTACTTTTCCCAGCAAAAGATCGTTTTGCTTTTCTTTATCCGGGTTGTTCAGGTCGTTGGTTTGTCCGTTCTCAAAACCGTTCAAGGCTATTATTTTCCCGAAATATTTTCCATCAACTTTAAATATCTCCACATCCAATTTATTGGGCAAATGATACTTGCCAATGATGTCGTCGGCCTGTTGCGCAAAACCATAAGATGATCCGAGAAAAAATAGTATCAATGCTGTTAGTTTATTCATATTTTGTTTTTTATCTGACCGGGTTCATTCATTTCCGGTACTCAGGTGGTTAAAAATTGTATTTAAACTTCAATTAGATCATAAAATTCTTATTATAATGGCCAAACATGCCGTGCTTCAAAAACGAAATGAGCAGAGATCAGCAGGATGGCGATCATTATCCGCCATTTAAAGTCAGGCCAGTTATTCGTTTGATCAATTTTCCAGAATTTTACTTAACACCTCAATAAGATCCTTTCCTTCCTGAATTAAGTTAAAATTATGGTTGTTCAGGTCCCACCGTTTAACAAGCAATCGCAAAGAACCCATGACGAGTAGTGTTAAACTTTTTTCGTCTATGTCCTGTCGTACGTTATTTTCAAGTTGTCCCTGCCGGATGATTTTTTCAATGGTTTGCGCATGAAGATTCAGGATTTCAACAATTTTGTTTTTGAGCAATTCGTCGTTTTTAAATATTTCTTCCGAAAAGACAACAGACACCATGGAAGGGGTTTCTGAGAACAGGCTGAGCATCTTTGTAAACATAAACCCGATTTTTTCAGCAGCAGAACCCTGAAAAGTGTTCATTAACCCCGATAGCATTTCCGCCATTTCCCGGAAATTGTCCAGCAAAGCCATCAGGATGGCGGTCTTGCTTTCAAAATGCCTGTAGATGGCTGGTTCTGTAATACCAATTGTTTTTGAAAGATTTTTAATGGTCAGCCCCTGGATGCCTTTGCCGGCAATAAGGTCCAACGCCACCTCTATGATCTCCCGCTGTCTTTCTGTTGTTTGCATTATATTGGATTTTTTTCAGTTTCATTATTTTAACTGACCGGCATCAATTATGATATTGCTGATCTTTATTTAAAGGTTTAACAAACATAATAAGAATTATCATTTTGTTTTAACCTTCATGAAATAATTTCGTTCATTTCTTTCCGAACCTTTCTTTAATCCGGTCAACAGTGTAATATACCATCGGTACTACAAATACAGTAAGGATCAGTGAAGAAAGCAGCCCGCCGATAATAACCCATGCCAGGCCGTTTTTCCACTCACTTGCCGTTCCTTTGGCCAGGGCAATGGGCAACATACCGATGGTCATTGCCAGGGTTGTCATCAGGATGGGACGCATACGTTCTTTACCGGCAATAATCAAAGCTTCCGTATAATGTTTCCCTTGTGCTTTTAACTGGTTTGTGAAGTCCACGATCAGAATGGCATTTTTGGTTACCAGCCCCATCAACATGATCATACCCAGTAAAGCAAACAATGTGATATTGTTCAGTGATAAATTAAGCGCAAGGAATGCACCGATCACTGCCAGTGGGATGCCAAACAGTGCCACGAACGGATAAATATAGTTGTCATAAAGCGCCACCATGATCAGGTAGATCAGGATGAATGAAATGAGCATGACCGATCCTAAAGCACCAAAACTTTCATTTTGCGTTTTCACGTCGGATTCCCACGTCAGCTTTATTCCTTCGGGTAAAGGATTTTTATCAAGATATTTTATGACATCACCGGCCAAAGTACCCGATGGACGTCCGAAAGCTTCGGAAGTCAGGGTAACAGCCGGCTGCCTGTTTATTCGTTCGAGCATTGAGGGTGAGTTGTCCTGAACCACCTCGGCAAATTGCGAAACTTTTACAGGTACGCCCCTGGGATTGACGATGATCAGATTTTCAACATCTTCATAATTTTTTCTGTCGAAATTATCGAGACGTATCTCAATCGGATATTCGGTACCTTTATCCACTAATGTTGCGTCATCATTTCCTTTGAAAGCTGTTCTCAATGATAGTCCAACATATCCGGTGGTAAGCCCTAACCGTTTCATTTTATCTTTATCAGGAATTACTTTGTATTCAGCATTTCCCTCTTCAACAGATAACCGTACATTATCAGCCCCCGGGATATCCTGTACTGCTGCCTGAAGGTCTTTGGCAGTTTCCAGTACCTGATCAATATTACTACCGCTTAACGTTATTTTAATCGGAGCCGAACGCGGGATGAGCCCGAGTTCCGACATGGAAAAATTGATGCCGGGGAACAGATTGTTCAGTTCTTTTTTCAGCCATTTCATGTAGGTTACAGTGGTTACCTTTCTTTCTTCAATGGGTTTAAGCTGAATAGTAAACTCGGAAATATAAGGCGACCCGATGCCCAAACTGCCAATACCCGTACTTGGCCCTGCGATGTTACTGAAAAGTGTTTCCACTTCGGACTGGCCCATTATAAAATTTTCTACTTTCTGACTGATAATATTATTCTGCTGGACTGTTGTTGTTTTGTCAAATTCGAGGTTCAGACTGAACTTTCCCTGATCACCCGTTGACATCATTTCCTCACCAATAATACCTTGCTTCATCATCAGACCGGTAAATACCATCAACAAGAGAACTATACCGGTAAATATAAGTTTATGCCTTAACACCCAGTCCAGTTGCCGGCCATACCATTCAATGAAGAGGTTGAGCTGTTTTTCGAACCAGAGCAGGAAACGGTTTAAGATATTTGATGGTTTCATCTCTTCTTTTTTGCCAATACGCGAAGCCAGCCAGGGTGTTAACGTAAAACCAACCAGAAGGCTGGTCAGTGTTGAAGTGATAACAACCACAGAAAACTGTTTCAGCATTCCGGCAACAAAAACCTGCAAAAACAATATGGGTGCAAATACAACAACATCCACCAACGTAATCGACAGCGCCGAAAAGCCTATTTCCATCCGGCCTTCCATTGCGGCAGTCCTTTTGTCTTTTCCCATATCCAGATGCCTCTGGATATTTTCAAGAATAACAATGGAGTCATCAACCAGGATACCGATGATCAAAGACATGGCAAGCAACGTCATCAGGTTTAAAGTATATCCGAGCAACCACATCATAGCAAAGGCAGTGATCAGCGATGTGGGAATGGATATGAGCACGATCAATGAATTCCGGTAACTATGCAGGAACAACAACATAACCACGGAAACCAGAATCACAGCCAGGATCAGGTCATCCACAACGGAATTAACGGCAGCGATCGTGTTTGTCGTTGAATCGTCGGCAATGTCGAATTTTATGTCATATTGAGCGTATTCCTTTTCTATTTTTTGCAGTTTTTCACGCACCAGTCTGGACACATCCACGGCGTTGGCATCGCCTTGTTTTTTCAACAAAATACCAATGCCTTTTACACCGTTGTAACGGCTTACGGATGTAATCTCTTTTATACCGTCAATCACTGAGGCCACATCTTTGATATAAACAGGATTCCCGGGTGAAGGCATGGCCACCTGCAAATTCATTATCTGATCGATATTCTTAAATTTACCGATCAGCCGCACAGAGTGATACTCCTTGTCAGTCCTGACATCACCCGAAGGAATGTCAATATCGGATTGTTTAATGGCCTCAACAACCTGAAGGAGAGAAATTTTATAGAGTTTCAGTTTCCTTTGATCCACCTTGATCAGGATTTCTCTTTGCTCACCACCCAGCATGGTGATTTCTGCAACCCCGTTTATTTGCTGAATCTGGGGCAGATAGTCATCCACCATTTTCTGATAAAAAACAGTTGCCGGCAGATTGCTGGTGGCACTTATTGACATGATCGGCAAATCGTTAGGTGACACCTTACTCATTTGCGGACTTAAAATCTCATCGGGCAGCTCATTTTTGATGTTGTCAATGTACCGCTGGGCATTTTGCATGGTATTGTCCAGATTAGTACCAAATTTCAGGTTGACAACAATTACCGAAGCATTTGGCAACGAATAGGTCTCCATGTAATCAATCCCTTCGAGGTTTGACAAGGCATCTTCAAGTTTACGCGAAACCGTATTCTCCACCTCATGGGGTTCGGCGCCGGGATACATCGTCTTGATGACCACCACCGGCTGGCTGAAATCGGGCAAAAGTTCGTAGCTCAAATTCATGAACCCGATGACCCCTAACAAGATCAGTACCCCAAAGAGTACTACAATCAGTGATGGCCGTTTTATTGATATTTCTGTAATGTTCATAGCTTCTAATTCTTAATGATTACATTGGCTCCGTCAAACAAATTGATGAAACCGGTGGTTACGATAACATCGCCCTGTGATAAACCTTTAGAAACGACAGCTTTGTTTTTAAACCGGCTTGAAATGATAATATCGTGCAGCCACGCTTTCCCGTCTTTGACTACATAAACCTGCGGATGGATATTGCTTCCAACGATGGATGAAGCTTCGATGACAATATGTTCCGTGTCGTTTTCTCTTGTCACATACACATTGCCAAACATGCCGGATTTTATTTTCAGATCTTTTGTGTTGTGGATGGTAAACTCAACCGGAAAATCATGGCTCATCTTGTTTGATTCCGCGCCCACCGTGGTCACTTTTCCCGTCAGTACAACTTCAGGAAAGACGTTTGATGTTATCGGAAACTCATCCCCGTCATTAAAGAGAATAACTTCATTCTCGGAAACGGTGATGTTGAATTTCAGGGTGGATATGTCAATAAGCTGGAAAAGCGGTTTGCCGGGAGCAGAATATTCACCCTGTTCACAAAATTTCATCGTAATGATCCCGTCGAAAGGAGCACGAACAGTGGTTTTGTCAATCTTGTCCTGCAATATTGATTTTTCAATTTTTACAGATTGCAAACCGAGTTGCGCCTTTTCCAGCTTAACACCCTGAACGGCATCTGCTTTTTTAAGCGCTGAATAACGTCTCACGTCATCTTCCAGCCCTTTAATTTTTACATTTATTTGTTTTAGCTGAAGTTCCATGGATGATTTGTCCTGCTGAAGAAGCGGTTCTCCTTTTTTAACTTTGCTGCCTTCATCAACAAATACCGAAATGATCTTTCCGGGAACATCTGCTGATAATTTTGTCTTTTTATTGGCGTTAAAAATGCCCGTAAAAGATGTTTTATTATTGAGCTTTTGTAATTCAAGCGTATCCACAAGAATGCTGATCGGGGCAGTTTTATCGTAATGATAAACTTTATCAAGTGTTACTTTCTTATTATTTCTCAATTGAAGAACAATGATGACTACCATCAGGACCAAAAAAATAATCCACAATAACTTTTTTGTATTCATTTTATTAGGTTTTAATTAATTTTCGTTCAAGGAATCAATATTTCCGGTTAATTTTTTCAATTCAAGATCAGCTTTTAAATAATTGATTATGGCTGTAATTTGATCTTGCTGTGCTTGATTAAGTTTACTGTCAGCCATCAAAACATCGGTTATGTTGGCCACCCCCTGTTTTTGCTGCATCACGGTATTATCATATACCGATTTGGCGATCTTTATTTGTGTTGATGTGTTCAAAATGGTTTGTAATGCCAGCTCACGTTGTTTTTTCGCATTGATGATCTGGATGTTGTTTTGCTCATTAAGCAAATCCAGTTGCAACTGATTGTTTTTAAATTCTATTTTTTTCTGGGCAATTCTCCGTTTGGTTACCGTACCGTTAAAGATGGGAACTGAAATTTTAACTGCCGCAAATGATGCGGGGTAAAAATTAAGGAAGTTGTTTGGCTTTTCATCGTATCCGAATCCAACCTCCGAATAGGCACCATATAATGAAACAGTAGGTATCCTGGAATTTTTCAGTGTTTTGATTTCCGTACTTACCAGATTCTTCTTCATGTTGGCAAGCTGAACATCAACAACGATATTCGGTTGATATACCGTATTGGCCTGATACCTGATATCCGTTTCTACATCTAAAGGCATGTCAGCAGGCGCTCCCATCGTTAATTTCAGGATTCTGATCACCTGCTCCAGATTGCTTTTTACCGTTTCGCGCTGAACATTTAATTGTGAACTTTGCAGCTGAACATTTGCAACATCGGTGCCTTTCGCCATTTGCTGCTCATGCAGTATTTTTATGGTTTCGAGAAGCTTGGCATTGTTCACCAGGTTGCTGTCAATAAACGTCAGTTGATGTTTTAGTATTTGAGCGTTATAATACAGGTTGGAAACGTTCAGGAAAACTTCTTCTTTTGTTTTCTTGAATTGAAGTCTTTTTAATTCATTAGCTACTTTGGTGGTTTTTATGGCACCATAAACCTGTGGGTTGTACAGCGGCAATGCTGCCTGAACAGTTACGTTGATGTTATGCGGTGTGCCGAACTGGATCGCTTTAAACACACCTTCAGGTCCACCAAATGCTGATTGAGGCATGAGTTGGTAAGGCTGATCAAAGTAATATTTATATTCACCGCTGAACTGGACTTTCGGTATCAGGTTTGCCTGGGCTTCTTTCACTTTTTCAGCGCCTGCCTCCATGTTGTTTTTGCTTATTTGCAACGACTTGTTATACAGTTGGGCCGTATCAATGCACTGCTTTAGTGTCCATACCTGGGAATAAACCGGCCCGGACAGAACTATCATTATAACTAATGACAGCGGGATTTTCAATTTTTTAATGTTAGCTAACATATTATTTAACGTTTTATTAATTTTTTTACTTAATCATTTTGATATATACTACATAAAAAAATTATATCGAGAGAATTACTCAAAATTCATTTGCTATCTCACAAATTTTGTTTTTAAGGTTTTTATTTCAGAATGATCTTCAAATTACCGGCAAAGTTAGTGAACATTAACTAACAAGTAACCTATTTTAACATTTATTAACATTTGCATCATTTCCCCCCGATTTCGTTTCCATAAAAACATAATTGTTTTCAATCTGTTGAGTGCATTTTATTTGAATCACTATATATTTAAATCTGTTCAACAATCCTTGTTATTTTTCGGTTTATGGTTTGATTTTGAATCAATCTGTTAAAAATAAACAATGCGATCAAAGCCAGCATTACCCCTGACAAAACATCAATAATATAATGATGACTTGAGTAAACAGCAGAGAACCAGACACCAAGCATGAAAAAAGCTAAAAGTCCAATGGCAACACGGCTCATTTTATTTCTGACGGCATAAAACAAAACGATTACCGGATATGCTGCATGCAATGAAGGTATGGCTGCAAGGACATTCGCATTTTTATTGTAAATGCTTTCAAATACGGGTATCCCCACCAGTTCATCAAATCTTTCCAGGCCTGCCCGGTTACCGGGAACACCAATATGCAGGTCAAAACCGTAAAGTTTAACATACCACGGTGGTGCTGCGGGATACAAATAATAAATTGCGAAGCCCAGTAAGTTTACAAAGAGGAATGCAAGCGAGTATTCAAAAAACAAGCGCTTGTTTGTCAGATAGAGGTACACACCGAAACCAAGGGGTACAGGCATCCAGTTGATGTAGAATAAACCCGAGAGGAGATCAAGAAATTTGGTGTGGACAATCGAAAAATATTCATTCGGAGTCACAATGCCATCACTCATTCGTATGCCGAATAATGTTTTCTCAATTTCATAGGGCTCGCGTATATGAGGCGTGGAAACTTCATAATTGGGAAGTATCCGCATCGAATCGTAAATGATCCAGAATATTATGAATACCGAGAAACCCAGAATGAATCTGCGTGTTTTCCCGCTTGCATAAAACAAAACCAACCAGAAAACGACAAGAAAATAATGTTCGCTCCTGATCCCTCCCGCAAAATTTTCCCATACCAGATAGGCAACAACAAGGAGTGTGTTGATCAGCAAATTCTTCTTTGTAAATCTTTTGAACTCCACTTTAGTTAAAAATTATTTTCTGATATGTCTTTTTACCTGTTTCAAGGTCTTCGCCGAAAAGCTCAATATATTTGACTTTTGGCCAGAAACCCGAATTATCGGCGAAAATGTATAAATGCCCCACTTGTGATAATTTGTTATCTATCTCCGTTATCAAAATGGCTTTCGCCGATGCGATCTGTTTCAGCCAGAATGTCTTGTTTTTGTCGGCCACCAGTGCCACCTTGAAAGTATTGGGAAGGTCTTTCTCTCTGTGGCATTCCACGCCGTAAGCATACCATTTTTCTATGGTGCGCAATTCCATGCGCTGACCCTGTTCGTCATATCTCTTCCAATACACTTCGATTGGCTGACTCTCTTTGAGCTTTCCGTTTTTGTCGAAATTCGCATCGTAAATGATGGTATTTGCATTGTGATTACGCTGAATGTAAAACAGCATTTTGTCGGTTTTCAGGGGAACCGGATATTTTTCATTCTGTCCGTATCCCGGCAAACCGATTAAGGAAACAACGACAATCAAGACAACAAAACTCCTCATAACAATTTATTTTGTTTATACCATTCTATGGATTCGCCGATACCTTTTTCCAAATCATATTCGGGTTGAAAACCGAAATCCCTGACCACTTCCGAGCTGTCGCAAAGCCAGTTTTTTTGTGAGATTTCTTTGTATTTTTCCGTATTCAGCAACGGCACCCTGCCGAGAAACAGGCATGAAATCATTTCGTTCAGTGCGGCAATGAAGCGAACCAGGTGCTTGGGAAAGACAATGGTCACGGTTTTTTTCTTCAGAACTTTCTTTACCGTATTGTTAAACTCAACAGCCGTATATTTTTTCAGATCGGTAACGAAGTAAGATTTCCGCAAAATGGGAGAACCGAGTGAGTCAATCAGTAAACGGGCAAGATCGCGAACATATATGAAGGTAATGTATTGCTCTTTTGTGCCGATGTATGTTTCCAGTCCATTTTTTATGCTTTTGTAAACGGCATAATAATCCCTTTCCCGCGGGCCGTAAACTCCGGTGGGGCGGAATATCAGGTAAGGAAAATCTTTGAGTGATTTCAGGTACTGTTCCGCTTTCAGTTTGCTTTTTCCGTAAGCAGATACAGGATGAGGCGTGTCATCTTCTTTCACCGGTTTCATTGTTTGTTGATCCCCGGGGCCGTAAGATGCCAGACTGCTGATCAGGATAAATTTTTCGGGGGTTAGCTTTGTTTCCGTGAAGGCGTCCACCAGGTTTTTAGTAAGCTGAAAGTTTACCCGGTCGAACATGGATTTTTTACAGGTTTTGGTAATCCCCGCACTGTGAATTACAAAATCAAAGCCGTTTATTTCCTGCCACTGTTGTTTCAGTGCTGCCCTGTTATCAAGGTTCATTTTAAGAAACCGGATACGCTTATCTAAGAGATAAGTCAGATCACTGGTTTCGCGTATGCCCGCATAAACCTCGTAACCTTTTTTCAGAGCTTCTTCCACGAGAACCCCCCCGATGAATCCACTCGCTCCGGTAATCAGTAATTTCTTCACTTTTACTTGTTTAGTTTCTTTAAATAAATCCTTCTGCGCAAATGCTGGCGTGTATCATATGCATCAAAAATTTGAATAGCGGATTTGTTTGTTTCCAAAGCATGACTTGAAATTGCTGTTTTATACCCATTATCAATATAAGCCTGCATCAGTTTATTGAAAAAGATGGCCGCTACTCCTTTTTTCAGATAGTCCTGTTTTACACCCTGTAAAAGCATATCTATTGTATCGTTTTTTTTCAGTGCTTTAAGGATGTGGATAAAGCCAAACGGAAACAGTTTACCTTTGGCCTTCTGCAAAGCTTTGGACAAGGAAGGTATCGAAATGCCGAAAGCCATCACATCGTCGTTTTTATCCAGAATGAAGCAAACAAACCGGGTATCAATCATTGAAAAATAATCTTTTGTGTATTTTTCGATCTGTTTGTCGTTTAGGGGAACGTAACCGTATAAATGTTGAAAAGTATCATTCAGGGTATAAAACATTTTTTTGGCATAAGGCAATAATTGCTTCGGTTTTTTCGCCTCCAATATTCTTAAATCATATTTTTTCAATACCAGATCGCTAATTCGCTTCACACGTTCAGGTACTTTTTTCGGTACTTTAACTTCCTGCTGTACCCAGTCGACATCTTTTTTATAACCAAGCCTTTCCAGGTGTACCGGATAATAAGGGTAATTGTAAAGGGTTGCCTGCGTGGCTATTTCATCGAACCCTTCCACCAGCATCCCTTCGAGGTCCATGTCGGTAAAACCCAGGGGTCCGTGAACAGCTTCCATGTTCATTGATTTTGCCCAATCTTCCACGGTTCCGATGAGAGTAGCCGAAACCTCGTAATCGTCAATGAAATCAATCCAGCCAAACCGGACATTTTTCTCTTTCCAGATTTCGTTGGATTTGTGATGAACGATCCCGGCAATACGCCCGACTATTTTCCCGTCCTTATATGCCAGCCAGTATTTTGCATCACAAAACTCAAAAGCGGGGTTCTTTTCCCGCATTAGTGTTTTCCTCTCAAATGAATGTAACTGAGGAACCCGGTATGGATTTTCCTTGTACAGTTTATCGGGGAATGCAATGAACCTGTTAATATCCGATTTTGTCTTAACCTCTTTTATTTCAATATTTTTCATCGAGGACTGGTTTTTTTATTCGCACATTTTCAACTATTTTTCTGCAAACAGCGAGTTGCTCCACTGCCCGGTCTATTTGTTCTTTCGTATGTGTTGCCATCAACGAAAAACGTAAAATGGCTTTGTCTTTTTCCACCGCCGGATGTACTACCGGATTCACATAAACACCATGTTTAGTTAGTAAACTTGCCATTTCGTAGGTTTTTACATTCTCGCCCACGAAAATCGGGACTATCGGCGAGGCACTGTTTCCCGTTTCAAAACCTTCTTCGGCAAGACATTTTTTTGCATACCGGGTATTAGTCCAAACCCTTTCAATCCTTTCGGGTTCTTCTTTGATGACGTCCAGTGCCGCAATAACGGTTGCCGCCGAGGCCGGTGGAATTCCTGCGCTGAAGATCAGGGCTCTGGCCGTATGTTTTAGATAATTGATTGTGTTGAAATCGCTGGCAACAAAACCTCCGATTGAAGCCAGGGACTTGCTGAAGGTTCCCATGATAACGTCGGTTTCGTCTGTCAGGCCAAAATGAGAAGCTGTACCTTTGCCTCCCTCTCCCATTATACCCATCCCGTGCGCGTCATCAAGCATAACGGCTGCATTGTATTTTTCGGCCAATTCGATAATTTTATCTAACGGAGCCACATCACCCTCCATACTGAAAACGCCGTCGGTTACAATCAATTTGAATTGATCTGGATCCATTCGTTGAAGAATTTTCTCAAGCGACTCCATATTGTTATGCTTGAACTTGAACAATTTTGAAAAGGCCAGCCGGCTTCCTTCAATGATAGAGGCATGTGATTTTTCATCAATCAGAAGCACATCATTCCGGCCTGCCAGTGCGGGGATGGTACCTATGTTTGCGTGAAAACCGGTACTGAAAACCGTGGCTGCCGGTTTGCCGACAAATTCGGCCAGTTTTAATTCCAGTTCTTCATGCAAGTCAAGATTGCCGTTCATTAAGCGTGACCCGGATGCACCGGTCCCGTATTTATCAATGGCTTTCCGGGCGGCCTCTTTAAGTTTCGGGTGATTTGTCAGGCCCAGATAGCTGTTCGAACCAAACATCAGGATCTTTCTCCCGTTGATAATCACTTCGGTATCCTGGCCCGATTGGAGCACCTGATAAAAAGGATAGATGCCCTTTTCTTTAAAAAACTGTGGTTGTGTAAAATCTGAAAATCTTTGTTGTAGTGTTTTCATATAGTATATTGATTAAAAATCAAATCTAAATCTCACTCTGACACCATATTTCTGAACATTCGGATTGTTCAGGTAGGTGATCCGTTTGACCAAATCCACCCTGAAAAACTTTAAAATATTTCCAATGCCCACACTGGCCTCCATGTAGGGATCGTTTTGCAGGGTAAATGTAGTCGGGTTGCTGTCGGCGTCCGTCGGAAACAACATCAGCCCGGGCGTTACTTCCGGGTTATTCTTGTTGGTTACTCCTCCGTATATTCCTTTGAAAGAAATTATTGCACGCCATTTTAATTTTTTGATTAACGGAATTTTATTGAATATGAAACCGTTAAAATGGTGTTCAAAATACAGGGCTACATATTGGTCGCTGACAAACTCCAGGAAATTCATCAGGTTATAGGAGCGTATCTGATACGAATAGGTTTGATTGGCACGGTGAATGAACAGAAGAGGAAACGGTATGCCGCTTCCGAACAATTTCCCTGCTTCTATTTCAAAATTTGTAAAACCAACGGGTGAAATATAAAACCGTTTGAAAAAATTTACTTTCAGTTTGCCGTATGAAAAACCGGAGTTGAAAACACCTTTGAACCCCTGGGTATAAGAAACCTGAAAAATGGGGTATTTCGAAATAATGGGAGTTCTGTAATCCAATCCATGATAGAATTTCTCGTTGGGAGCAAAACGGACAACCGAGTACAGTTCACTGGTTGTTATCGTTTTCATGGCATAATCAAAATAGTCGAAATAAAGAGTACCGCCGGGTTCCTGAACCATATATTTTACTCCCAGCGTGGTTGAAACATTGTTTTTCCAGTCGCGGTAATGTTCCATCTGAAACATGTCATAATACAGGATTTTGTCGGCCACGCCTCTTTTGAACGACAACAGGAAATTGTCTTCGTTGATAAACATCATTTCCATGCCCGGGAAATTGGTTTCCCGCTGATACATTGCCATGATGGAATGTTGCGGCAGGCCTCTCAACGGATGTTTATTCAGGGATATTTTGGCTCTCGCAGAATATTTAAACCGTTCATCCTTGAAACCGTAAGCCACAAAACCGTCAAGACGGAAAAGCTTACTGAACTCGTCGCTTGTCCGCGCTCCGACACGCAGTCGGAAACCTTCCACATCATTAAAGCTGTAAAATGTGTTTACAGGGCCGATATCTATTTTTCCAAAATTCCAGTATCCAACCACCAACAACATTACCAGGTCGAGCGTACGTTTGAATGCAGGAACATTCTGAACGCTGTCAACCATTAAATAAATATTCTTTTCCTGTTGGCTCAGGTCGGCCACTCTGTTTTCTTCCCAGAATTGTTCGTCCCGGTCGTTGCGGTTGGCAAGCTCAATTTTTTTCTCCACCCGGTTAAAAACGGTATCCGGAATTTTCCGGTTGAAAATATAATTATCGTAATAAACCGTTTTCTTACCAAACATGCCTGTGGATTTCCTGACAATACCGAAATCAACAATTAGTTCGTCGCGTGTCAGCATCCATGCTTCATCATTGATATAGGCAAACTCCTGGATAATCCGGAGGTCGTTCACAAAATTCAGGTTAATCTGTGCGGGCACCCGCATATCCACTTTGATGACGGCCAGTCTGTCGTCATTCGTAACAAACAGGTTTCCCCTGAACGCAAAATCCTGCTTGTTCCTGGGCTGAAATCCCAGGTTGATACACTCGTAGCCGTTTACATTGACCGTGTCCATGATATGGAACTTGTAAATGGCCGGGGCAAGGGGTGCGATGGGGCTGGTAAAATCATTCGTCAAAAGGTTGATGGTATTGTCGTAGATATCAATATCCTGAAATATATTGTCAATCATAAAACTCACACCTTCGTTGTCGATGTAATCGTGAAAACCGACCATCTTGACCCCTTTTATATATTCTTTTTCACTTTTGGGTTTTTTCCGGAAATACACCTCCGACAGGGTTTCCTTCAGAAACACCGGCAGATAAGGTTTTCCGTTCAGGTCCGACGTGTCAACATAATTGAAAACAAACTGGAACTTCTTGAATATCTTTTTCTTCTGAAACTTTTCGGTTATGTTATTCAGGTCAAATTCTACTTTTTCATATTTATCGTACTGGTAATAATCGAAGTGTTCTTTCCGGTTTTGATCCTTATTGTTGACAATGCGTTTTATCAGTTCCACAGCCGGATTGTTTTTGTTCCGGTAACGTTTCTTTTTCGATACCACTTCCACTTCATTCAGGTTGATCGTGTTAGGGGCAAGCTCAAAATTTATTATCTGGTTTTTTTCGGGAATTACTGTTTTTGTTTGTTTTTCATACCCGATTGAGGAAGCGATTAGTTTATCAGTTGCCCACTGGGTAACGATGCTGTACTTCCCGTTATAGTTGGTAGTTGTACCGATATTTCTGCCCTGGAAAACAATATTTACAAACGGCAACGGTTCTTTTGTTTTTGCATCAATCACCTGTCCTTTTATTTGCGTTAATTTTTGCGCATTTACCGAGGCCACTGCCACCAACAGGATGATCACCACTATACCCAGTGCTTTGTTCTTCATCTTTTTACTTTTCACTTCCCCATGCCGGTTTTCTGAAAACGAAATATCTGTTCATCAGAAAATTAAATCCGGCACCCACAATTACCGAGACAAAAACTTTAGCAACAATTTCTGTCAGGTGTGTGTATTCCACCATCAGATAAAGTCCCGTGGTGTTCAGAAATATACTTCCGCCCCACACCATAAAATACCTGACGGACTGCCCTGTCAGCTTGCCGTCTTTTCTAATAAACACCCAGTTACGGTTGAAAATAAAAGCAACCACTCCGCCCGTAAAAACGCTTATCATCGTTGCAGCGACATACCACATACCAACTGCTTCGGTCAGAAAGATAAAGACCAGAAAATCCGTTATAGTAGCTATAACGGCAATGATGTTATACCTGAAAAAAGAGGTCAGTATTTTCGGTTCTTTTATCATTTATATCACATTAAAATGCACCAATACATGCAGTACCACAAAACTGTACAAACCTGCGAGCACATCATCGAGCATCACGCTCCAGTCGCCTTCTTTTTTATCCAGTCTCCTGATGAAAAACGGTTTTGCGATGTCAAAAAATCTGAATAAAACAAGTGCATACAAATAGTACCGTATTTCAAACGGCAGGGCATACACGGCAATCCACACCCCGACTATTTCGTCAATCACTATTTTAGATGCATCGTGTTGCCATATTTCATGCACTTTTTTTATCGAGTGAACACCAACAAACAAAACCGAAATGATCACAACCATATTGAGCGTCAGCAACAGCCAGGTTTCGACATTCCTGATGTTCCACAAATAATTGAGCAGGTAGAACAACAGAATACCGAGAACTGATCCGGCCGTTCCCGGTGCCACGGGGGCATAACCGGTTCCCAGTCCTGATGCTATGGTCTTTTGCAGTTTCACTCCCAAAATATCTTTTAATCTCCCTCGTAATAATCCAGTCCCAGATAATTGATGAGTGTTTCATCCATCAGGTGCCGCAAAGTGTTCTCGAATTTTATTTTTTGCAGGAAAATATCGTGGATCGGCTGCAAACCTTCTTTTGTTTGCGGCGATTTGAAATAAAACGAAAGCCACTCCTGAATGCCTTTCATTCCTGCCCGCCGGGCCAGGTCAATGAAAAGGGCCAGATCGAGCACGACAGGTGCGGCAAGTATGGAATCCTTACAAAGGAAATTTATCTTGATCTGCATTTTGTATCCGAGCCACCCGAAAATGTCGATGTTATCCCAGCTTTCCTTATCGTCGCCTTTCGGCGGATAATAATTGATGCGTACCTTATGGTATATGTTTTTATACAATTCCGGGTATTTTTCCGGTTCCAGCACACTGTCCAGAACACTCAATTTGGAGACCTCTTTGGTTTTGAACGAATCCACATCATCCAGCACTTCACCATCCCTGTTTCCCAGAATGTTGGTTGAGAACCAGCCGTCAATTCCCAGCAAGCGGGTTTTCAGTCCGGGTCCGAGGATGGTTTTCATCAGTGTCTGACCGGTTTTGAAATCTTTTCCCGCAATGGGAACATTTAAACTTTTGGCCAGTTCGATCAAAGCCGGAATATCAACCGTCAGATTCGGTGCTCCGTTGGCAAACGGTACTCCGCTTTTTATGGCGGCATAAGCATAGATCATGCTCGGTGAAATCGAAGGATGGTTTTCTTCCAGGGCTTTCTCGAATTTTTCGATCGAAAGATGAACATCGGTGGTTTGTGTATACACTTCGGTGGAAGCACACCAGACCATGACCAGCCGGTCGCAGTGGTTTTCGGTTTTGAATGTTTTGATGTCTTCCATCAATGCCCTCGCTGCATCCATTTTAGTGCGCTCGTGTTTGATGTTTTCACCGTTAATGTTTTTCACAAATTTATGGTCGAAAACCGCCGGCATCGGTTTAATTGCCGACAGTTCTTCTTTGATGGAGTTCAGGAGGTCTTTTTCAAGGACACCTGCATTCGTGGCTGATTCATAGGCATTATCATAAAAGATATCCCATCCACCGAAAACCAGGTCTTCCATTTTTGCCAGCGGGACGAATTCTTTGATGTCGGGGTTCCTGTTTTCGGTACGTTTCCCCAATCTTATTTTTCCCATTTGTGAAATCGATCCAACGGGTTTGCCAAGACCTTTATTTATGGCAATTACACCTGCCATAAATGTTGTTGAAACAGCACCCATGCCGGGAGTCAGTATCCCCAGTTTGCCTTTCGGCTCCTGAATGTTTAATTTGGAGTTCATTTTTTACGTTTTTTATTTATTTCATTAATTTTCTGCAATGACGCAATCGCTGAATAGCCGTATAATTGGTCAGTATAGCCAGAATAAATATCGGAACGGTGAAAATGGAAATGTTCTCAAACATCGGAAAAGGGAGCCAGTCAACGACAAACCTGAATTTTCCTGTGTAATGCGAAATAACCCCGTAAAGAATGGCCGAAATACCTATTGTCAGAACCCTTTCAGGGCGTTGCATCATACCCACTTTACATTCAACACCCAAGCCCTCGGCCCGCGCCCTGACGTAACTGACCATGATTGATCCGATCATGGCAATGAAAGCAAACACGCTGCTTAAGAAATAATGATAGGCAACCAGATAATAAGCAATGCCGAAAAACATTATCATTTCGCTGTAACGGTCAATAACAGAATCGAAAAGGGCACCGAATTGTGTCATTTTATTCGTTTGGCGGGCCAGCTGCCCGTCAAGCATGTCAAACAGCCCGGCCAGTAAAAGCACGATGCCAAACCAGGTAATGTAGCGGGTATTGCCCCTGACACCCATCTCGGCCCCGTATATTAAAATCACCGCCGAAGCAACGGTTATCAGAAAACCTATTGTCGTCAGACCGTTAGGTGTAATGCCGGTTTTTTTCAACAGGTTAATAAACGGATTAAGCGCCCTGTAAACGCTTTTCTTAAATAATGCCCAGGTATTAGTTTCCATAACCGTGAGATGAAATTTCTCTCATTTAATTTTGCGCAAAGTTAGTTAATAATCACTAACATTTAATTATATTAAATGTTTTTTTTAATTTTTTAACTGCTAATTTATAAACGAAATCAGATTTTTTGCGATATCCCCGTTTTATATTTCTCATTAATCCTCATCCGTACATTCACATTTGGTTTGATTGTATTGTGATTGTACAATCATATCGAGGCCCCATATTTTACGGCGGTAAAACGAATAAAAATATTGTGCCTGGAAAATGGCTACGTCATAATCATAATTGACATGTAATAAAGATTCTCCTCCGAAGCCGATATTCAAACCGAATCGGTGTTTCGTATTGTTAAACAAAGTATTCTCCTGTGCCGCGGCAATGTTTGAACACAGAACGAATGCCAGGAGGACAAACACCGTATTTATATTATTGTTTTTCATGATGCCGGTTTATTTTTACAGCAAATGAATGTTTTAAACGTTGAACTTGTCGTGTGACAAATAAAGGTTTTCGGCACCTTCCAGTTTCGGAAGTATGGTTTCCTTCTTTTTCTGGAATCGTTGCATTCGCCGTAAAATCCGGTCCAGCATTTTAACGGCTTTTTCAATGTATGGCCCTTTGTTGAGCATAACACATTCGGCACGTTGCGCCATTGCCGCGTCGGTGATTTCGGCTCTTGAAGGCACCCCTTTTTTTGCGAGGTTTTCCAGCACCTGCGTTGCCCACACGTCCGGCAAGTGGGCGGCTTCGCAAATCCGCAGTATTTCCTCCTGGATGCTGGCAAAGTTTTTCCAGCCGGTTTCAATGGCCAGGTCGCCTCGGGCAATCATAACCCCGATGGGAAAAGTCTGCATCGCTTTTAATAGAATACGGGGCAGGTTTCTAAATCCCTTTTTGGTTTCTATCTTCAGGATAATTCCCAAAGGACTTTCAAACTTGATCAATTCATCCAGCAGTTGTTGCACGTCATTTTCGTCATTAACAAAGGATAGATTTACCGTATCGGCGTGCGTGGCTACAAATTCCAGATCACGTTTGTCTTTTTCTGTGAGGCCGCTTATATTCAGGTCACTGTCGGGCAGATTGATCCCTTTGTCGGCTTTCAGTTTGCTGCCTGTTTCTTTTGCATACGTAATCCTGATAAGCAACTCTTCTTCGCTGGCTTTTTCGATGATGCCTTCGATTTTCCCGTCGTCAAAATAGACGGGATCCCCTTTTTTAACATCCCTGAAGATTTCGGGGAGTGTACACGAAATGTGGGCATGTCTTAAAAGTTTTCCACTTGTATTGTATTGTGCAGGTTCGCCCGGTCTGGAGTCTTTGTGTAAAACCAGGTAATCACCGATATTCAGGCTGATGTATTGTTCCAATGGAAGTAATCTGCCAACCTGATGTGTTTGTTTCTCCGTATTGTCCGGTCGGAACAGCATTTTGGTTCCCGACGAAATGTATGCGGAGCGGGAGCAAGAAGCCCATTTACCATTGCCCTTTTTTGCATAGATGACGATTTTGATTTTCTTTCCTCTGGTGTCTTTCAACTGAATACTGTCTCCCCGTTTAATGTGTTTAAACAGTTCTTCACTCATAGGAAGGTGCGCAGAGGCCGTATCGTCAGGAGGGGGAATATCGGGTGGGGCTATCCATATTTTTGCGGGGCTGGTCACCTTGCCTGCCATGTCTTTTTCGGGTTTAATGTGAATAATTTCCGGGCCGGGCTGTATGGCACCCGTCCGCAGTTTAGGACCGGCCAGGTCCATCATCACCTTGCAGTTTTTTGCTTGTTTGCCACTTGCTTCGCGGACGTTGTCGATCATTTTTCCCCAGGTTTCGGGGTTGTCGTGCGCACAATTAATACGGGCACTGTTCATGCCGAGTTGAATAAGGTGATTGACAAACCGGTAATCGCCTCCGGCTGATCCGGGCAGCGTAACCATGATCCTGGTCCGTCTTTTTTTTGATTTGTAACCAAACAGGAGCTTTGTGTTCCGGTTAAGTATCTTTTTGCTTTTTTTGATTGAAACAATGCCTTTATTTGCTTCGGTGACAGGTTTACCAAGTAAATGATTGATTATGTAGTTAAGCATCAAAAGACTTTTCATCACGTGGGCTTCGATGTTGGACAAGCCCGTCAGTCCCATGTCGCGCAGTTCATCCTGCAGCAGATCGATGTCGTAGCTTCTGAAACCCAGGTAGTGTATCAGGTTCAGGGCGCTTTTCCGGTACACGGGATGCACCTGACTCAGCTTGTGAGCGTATTTGCGCTCCATTTCCATCACCTTTCCGATGATTTCTTCAAGCTGTTGGGAAATGGCTGTCAGACGTTCCGTTTTTTTAAGCATGATCAGTCGGTTTTAAATGTTCAAAAAAGCAAAAACGAATGCAAGTACCGAGATGATGATACCTGCCATAAACACGTTATAGGCAACCCGCAAAAGTTTGTATTTTTTGGCAAGTACCTTTCCGAGGGAATACTGGTCAAGGATCATTGTTGAGTACAACTGCTCTTCATCTTTCATGAGCTCACCGATAGCCCACTCGTAATCTTCCGCATCCATATTATAAAAGTTCCCGAAAAACAACAGGTTTACTTTTTTCCGTTTGATATCGTCTTTATTGAATGTGCCCGAAGAAATGTGCGGTCGAGTTGACAGGATGGCAAACACGATGGTCACCAGACTAAAGAACAGAAAAATAAGTGTCGGCACGATAATGTTGGGTGTTTCTTCGAAACGCGACACCAGCACCGTCATCGTGATAGAAATGATGATGGCATTGACGGAGATCAAAATGTTTGATTTGTTGTCTGCAATGGAGCTGAGGTTTATCTGCATTCGTGCCGTATTTCTGAACATGGATTCCACGCCCCGTGCATATCCTTTGGGTTTGGCTTTTTTCTTGTCTTTTCCCAGCAGTTTCTTTTCTTTTTTCAGCTCTAACAGATAAATCTCTTTTTCGATGAGTTGCAGGTTTTTTTCTTTTTGTGGCTGAAGTTCTTTCCTGGCAAAGTCGGTAAAATACTTATGTTGATGGAAGAATTTTTCCGAAATCTTGTGGAATTTTCTTTTACTTAATTTTTTACCCAGCTTATTGTTCCATTCTTCCCGCAACTTTTCAACTCGCCTGAAATAATCCTTTTCGGCGAGATGGGTCATGTCGGCATCGCAAACCACTTGCGAGACGAGGTCTTTGGGATCATGCGGGATGCGCGTGGCCATGATGCAATTCCTGACCCTGCCGATGGTTTCATCATCAATTCCTTTTGATTTTAAGAAGTTTTCGGCAATACCGGCACTTCTTTCCTCATGGCCTTCAAAACCGTGAATGTATCCGGTATCGTGGAACCATGCACACAGCTTAACAAGGTTGATATCGTCTGCATTCAGCCCGCTGTTTTTGCCGATCCATTCCGATTTTCCGGCAACATAACGGGCATGTTCCGTCGTGTGAAAGGTGTAACCTTCCGGTAGCTTCTCCTCAAAAAACCGCGTTACAAAATCTGTTGCCTCCCTGACCAATTCATTACTTATTGTTTTCATGATATATCGTTTTTTTAAAATAAATAGCTAAATGTAAATGTCACAAAACTGTCTTCTTTCGAACGGTTGTAGTTCAGTGTCAAAGCCGTAAAATCAAACGGTGTGAACCACAGGCCGATACCATAGCCGTCATGCCAGCGTTTTGATTCTTCTCCTTTTACCCATACCCTGCCGATGTCGTTGAACAGCAGCAGGCCGAGTTGCCCGGTCATTACATAGGTGTTGACATCCATGATCTTGAAGCGAACTTCCGTATTCTGATAAAAGGAATAATCACCGGCAAAGCGGTTGCTTCTGAACCCCCGCAGGTTTGTTTTCCCTCCGAGGAAATTGGCATAGTAAAATTCGTAATCACCCAGGTTCATTGCTCCGCCGGCACGCAGGGCAAAAACCACACGCGGGTCTTTTCTGAAACTCAGGTAAAAACTCAAATCGGAGCGGAGTTTCACGAAATTCTTTCCGGTTTCTTTGATGCTGTAATAACCCAACGCTTCGGTTCTACAGTGAATGCCGCTTTTGGGCAGCATTTTATTGTCGCGGGTGTCCAAATCCACAATCACGTTCATGCCCGCATAATGATGCGACTGATATGCCGCCGAATCCAGCAAGCCGGGATAAATATCACCGATGAACCTTCCAGAGGTATCCGTAACCTGAAAATACTGGTAGAAAGCGCCGAAACCGTAATAAAAGTGTTTACCGAATGTTTGCTTCAACATGGGGTTTACACGGGCATATTTATACCTCACGCGATAATATTTCTTGACATCGGTTAGTTTCTCCGTGTTGTTTCCCAGTCCGAAAAAGTTATCCACATTTCGAGGAAAACTGATGTCTGCATTAATGTATAAATCGAATGTTTGAGAAATCCCGGAAAACAGACCTTCGTATCTTACAGCGAATGCACCGGTCTGAAAAGAAAGGTTTCCCTGAATTTTCTGGATTGTCGAATCTCTGAAATTGTACCGGTTGATCTTTACACCGCCTCCTATCAGAAAACCGTCGTCAATATTGTATCCGGCCCACAATAACGGCATGGTTTTGTTGTATTTGAACTGTCTCCGGTTGTACTCATTCACCGATTTGTCTTTTGAAAGGTGCAGGCGGGTTTCCCCGCTTTTGAGAATCACATTGTCTTTGTCTTTCCGGTCGTAAACCACTGTTTTCTTTCCGGGCCCGCTCACTTTTGACTCGTCAATAATGGTGTCACTCCCCTTTCCTCCGATTATCCTGACTTTTATACCGTCTTTTCCGTTACCGCTGATTTTGAACAGGTCTTTGTCTTTCAGCCCGTACAATCTAACCTCTTTGGTTTCCCCGAATTTGAATTCCCTGCTGTAAAGCTGTTTTTTAATCCGTCCTTTTTTATGGCTCAAAGCATAAACCGTCACTTTGGTGTCACCGTTTTCCTTCCGTTTCACATCGAAATACTCCCGTTCGTCGGTTCCCACAACATCCACTGTCTTGGTAAGAAAACGATAATATTCTTCAGTGTAAAAAGAAAGAAGGTCCCGCCTTGATTTCAGCTTGTTTTCGGTTTCAATACCTATGGAATCGTAAATATTTTCAGGGAATCTGGTAATGGCCCTATGAATAACCGAATCGGTAATTTTTTCTTTTATTTCACCTGCAATGGCCAGCCAGTCATCCATATCCGGCTCTGTTACAAACGACCTGTCAAAATATCTTGCATTGTATCCGAGCCCTTTCACGTCCCTTATTGTGTAATCGAATCCCTGGAACTTGCGCATCATCCAATGACGGCTTGCAAGCCACATAATCGGCCCTTCATTAACAAAATATACCTGGTCGCGGTCGCGGGGGATGGGACGGTATATGGTTTCACCGTCATTTTTAAACGAAGCCCAGCGCCACTGGTCGTCGTGACGGTCCCAGTCGTTGATGAGCATGTCCAGCAAACGGGCACGGACAACCGCTTGCTGGTCCACCGCATGATGATGGTCTTCTTTTGTTTTTTTAATCACCTTGTTCGTACTGACAATCTTTTTCGAATATCCGAAGCTGGCAACTTCCTCCCGGTTACCGGCAGGACGTTCTTCAAAAAGAAACACATTGTTCGCCAGTTCATCGCGATAAACTCCCAGACGAGGGTCATCGGGCACCCAGAACATCCGGGGATTGGTGTGCATCACGCCGATAGCATCAGCCAGAGGAGAAACAGTCAGCGCCGCATACGGATTGGAAGCCGAGACTTCATCCTGAACGGGCTTTACAGCTATGGTTTTACGGAGGTTTTCGGGAAGGGCTTTTTCCACATATTTGTTCACCGAACGCAGGACAAATTGTTTTCCGTTCCTGTCTTCCATCCGCACAGAGCGGGTTTGCATACCTCCGCCCCGTTTGATGATGCTAAGTCCGCCTTTTTCTTTGCCGATATCGAAAACATGAAACTCAACGGGGGCATCCCAAATGTTCCGGTAATTTTCACCGAGAAGGAACCGGCGGAATTTTCCGGCATTGTACTTGCTGCTGATGTTCGTTTTTATCGTGCTGTCCGAAAAGTCAATTTTAACGGACTGTAGATTTGTTTTCCCGGGATTAAAAACGGGTTTATTAAAAAGTCGTTTGCTGTAAACCGTTTTTTTGTGCAGAGAATCACCGGTTTGAATAAATTCCATACAAACATCGCCGTTGGCAAAAAACAACAACTTACTGAATCCGGTGCACTGACAGGCAAAATCGGCTTTTTTCTTCTTCCGGGCGATGTAGGTCGCTTTCCCGCCGGCACCACTCACGATGTGATGGAGACTGTCTTTTTCCAGATATTGCAGATTATGCTCATGTCCTGCTGCGTAAATCACATTGGGATATTTTTTAAGAATGTTCAACATCGTTTCTCTGAATGCCTTGTATTCGGGGTGGGCAAAATCCTGGATGTTTCCCAGATATTTTCGGTAGCCCGTGTAAATGAATCCGGGCAGGGGAATGTATATCCACCCCTGAACTTCGAGTAAAGGGAACAGCAAATACGAGGCAGGAAAATGGCCGCCGTGTTCACCCACACTGTACAATGGATGGTGAGTGGCGAAAATCACTTTTTTGTCCCGGTTGCGTCGCAGAGCATCTTCAATCTGAATAAAGATTTCACCTTTTTCCAAGAAACCACATTCCCCGTTGCCACCCGGTTTTTCATTTTTCTGAAACCACCATTGGGAATCAAAGACAATCAGAGTGATATCTGGCGTCAGTTCCACTTCAACCGGTCCGGGACACCCTCCGTCAGGCATATAAACATTTCCCCTTCCGAGATGCTGTTCAATGTATTTTTCTTCGTTTTTTACCGATTCCCATCCTTGTTTTTTTCCGTTTGCCCAATCGTGATTTCCGGGTAGGAATATGACTCTGCCTTTGTAATCCGAAAAAGTCTGCAATACCTGATTTAGATCACGGGCTGCTTCGCTATAGCCTTTTTTTGCCGAATCGGGCAAACCCAGTTCATAAGCAATGTCCCCGAGGATAACAACTGCACTGTTTACTCCGTCCTTATCAATGCAGCGTTTGAGTTTTTCAAGATTTCGCCTGCCTTCTTCCGAGTATTTGATATCGCCGAGCAGATAAACGGTGTACAATAATGCAGAAGTGTCAAACGGAGTGCTCTCTGCATAATTTTCATTGCCCGGAGCATAAAAAATCTTCTTTTCCTGCCCGTGAACGGTGAAACCGAAAAGCAGAATCAGAAACATGACTGTATGTACGAACCGGGAATTCATTTCCGCTCGTTTTTGTTAAATCGCAAAATCATCCCTTTCCCATCATCCCCTTCGTTTGAAATATACAGGGTTCCACCGGGGCTGAAACATATCCCTTCGGGCTGCTCGTGTATTTTCGATTTCAGATGAATTAACGCCAACATCCTGCCATCACCGGAAAATACTGCCAACACTTTACCCACAGAAGCGAGTACATAGATATTTCCGGTCTGTGGATGAACTGCAATACCTGACGGCTGAAAAGAGACATCTCCTTCCGTCGCATCGAAAAATGCCAGTAATTCAATGCCAAGCGAGGTCATTGAATTGTAGTTTTTATATTGTTTCATGCTGTCCAGTGCAATTAACAATACGGGCGCCTCATGAAGTTGCCGGGTTTTCAGATCAAACCGAAATATGGCTTTGTATTCACCCGCATCGGGTCTTTCGTTGTTTTTTGTGAACGGATAACCTTTACAGGCGATCAGCAGATTGTGTCCGGCGGGGTCATAACCCAGCCCTTCACAGTTGTTTCGCCCTGACAGCGCAGTTTTGTATTTATGAACTTTCGGGTTGTTGTCTTTTGGAAAATCCATTATCTGGTATAAAGTTCCGTTGCTTTTCAAAACCCAGGCATCGTTGCCCACAACTTCAATTCCTTCGTAGTCACCCTTTTCACCAAAACCGATTTGCTTTTCAATTTCTTCGTTTTTAGTATTGAAAATATAAATGTTCCCCTTTTCATCCTGGATACAGGCCAAACGGTGCTTTTCTAAATAAGACAGTCCCGATATTTCCACAAGCTCTTTGGGGAGCTTCCATGTTTTGTCGGGATTGTTTAACTGATAAGGAAAAATGTAACCGTCCCGTTCAAACAGCTTTTCGCCGTTGCTTTCCTGTGGCAAAGCCACAGAGTAAAACAAAAGGAACAACAATGATATGACAGTTCTTTTAAGTTGCATTTTTGTCGGTTTTGTTTTGCCCGGCACCAATGTATTTGTAAAGTGAAACAAGTTTCTCACTGCCTTTGATCTTTGCGTTTTCAAGCCAAACAAAATGGTTTTGCGTGTCCTTCTCCAACTCATCGCACACTTCTTTAGAAATAAGCAGGTTGGTATTGTATTTTTTATTCAGTTGCTCGATGCGTGAGGCCATGATGACGACCTTTCCGGTTATGGAATATTGCTTACGGACAGAAGAACCGATATTTCCCGTTACCGCTTCATCGTAATGCAGTCCAATGCCCAGCCGGGTTTTGGGAATGTTTCCTTTTTTGTATTCGTCCTCTATTTTGCCGATGATTTCACGCGCGGCATCCACCGCATGCCTGCTGCTGTTTTCCAATGAAACAGGCGCACCGAAGGTGGCCATGAATCCGTCTCCGAGGAACTGGTTGATGACGCCGTGATGTGACTGCACAATGTCAATCATGAAGCCGAACAATGTGTTCAGGTAATTCACAACCTCCTCGGGTTCGTGCTGTTCAACAAAAGGTGTGAACTGTCTGATGTCGAAAAACATGATACAAACTTTTTTTCTCGCTCCGGAAAGTTCGTCGCGTTTATTCAGGATGTTTTCCGCAATCTGGGGCGAGATTTGCTGACCGAACAAGTCAATCACCTCATTTTTCTCCCGGATATTGTTCCAGGAAACAATCATCTTCTTCTTAATCAGGTCTGAAACAAAACCCGCCGCAATGCCGGTAATTACCAGAATCAGTCCCTGTCCGAGATATTGCATTCCGCTTAGCTCCGGATGCGTAATATCCACGGGTAGGGTACTGTAGTTAGAATAATAAAACGCGATGAAAATGTATTCGAGAGCGGCCAGTGTGCCGGTGAAAACGGATAACCTGAAATTCAGCCGGAAGGTGGAAAGCACGATAAAAATAAAATAGGTCAGCGTTGCCGGTGCTTTCAGAATAAAAGTCTGGCCCGAATATTCAATGATGAATATCAGAAGCAGGGTTAGCAGGGTTATTTCCCAAAAGCTGTTGAAGTATCCGAATACTCTCGGATTGAAAAAAAAGGGTTTGTTCCTGCGGCCAAGGAAGTAATGGATAAAAATCTCATAAAAAATGATGACTATCGTGAAAATCAGGATAGCATATATGGCAATATTGGTTTTGAAAACCTGAAGATACTCATCAAGATAGAAAAAATAAATAATAAGCAGAGACAAAGCTTCAAGTCCCAGCAATCCTACCAGAATTAAAGCACGCTGACGTTCGCTTTTTGAAACCTCATTATCGAAAAGCTCCTCGATGGACATCCTCTTATATACGATTTTACGCTTTTCGTCTTCCATGATGCATTGTTGAATGATCATTATATTCAATAATTGGCGGCAAAGTTAGTTAATATTTACTAACTTATTCAAAAAAGTCTGGATTTTTTTTGAACATATTTAATTCTGTCTTTGTATTTGCCTGGAATATAGGGGTTTAATCTGTACCTGAAAAATACGGTTTTGTTATTATCCAGGCACGTTTCACCTGTAATTGGTGAATTCTTATTGAATCATTGTATTTGAAAATAGTAGGTACCCTTGATCAGGATACCCTTTATAGGTTTATCGCCTAATATTTGTGTAAAGCCATCGGAAATGATTCCGGTTTTCACTTCTTCTTTTCTGAAATATAAGTTGTTGTCATCTTCTTTTTCTTTGACCAGCACGTAAAAATTTTCTCCGGATTTTAAAATGGCCCCGCTGGGAATTCCTCTGGCTTTTAACGTATCGGTAATGACATCAACCTGAAAATACATATCATCAACAAATATTTTTCGAAGGTCGTCCTCAGGTTTTGCAATACATTGAATACTTTTCGATTCAGGATCAACGGCTTTACCGATCGATATCACTTTCGCCTGATATATGTCTTTGGTATTATCAGGGCTGTATATTTTCAGTAATTGCCCTTTTTTAAGCTTATTTACATTCTCCTGATAAACGAAAAAGTAAAGTTGCAGATCTCTGTTGTCAATAACTTTCATCAATAAGGTTTGAGAGTTGATGAATTCGCCCAGATTACAATTCAGTAAAGTAATGTAACCACTTAAAGGCGAGAGAATCGGTAAATAGGAGGATAAATTTCCGGCTTCAAGATTTTTTAGATTAACGTTGAGTATCTTAAACTCAGCTTTCAATGCCTTGATTTTTGCATTCAGTATATTGTATTCACTCTCAATGGCAAGGAAATTTTTCTGGGACGAAATCTTTTCATCGTACAGCGTTTTGATTCTTTTGTAATCCGACCCGGTAGCTTTTAATTTCGCTAAGTATCCAAGATATTCCTGCTGAATATTAATAAATTCTTTGCTTTGGATCGAACAAAGCTCCTGCCCTTTTCGAACATAACTGCCCGGGTTTACAGAGATTGATTTGATAACGCCTGAAACATAACTGTAAACATCGGCTTTTGACTTTGGAGATGCCGTAACAATCCCATTTGTTTTAAAAACTTTTGCAAATGAATGCATCACGGTGTTACCCAGTTGCATTTGTTCTGCCCTGAATTGTTCGTGGCTTATTTTTATCAGATGGTCCGGCTTATTTTCTTCTTCCGCATTATTTGTAGAACCCGAACAGCCGGCAAACATTGCAACTGCTACAATTAAAAAGAACGCTACGGGATTATGAAAAAATCTCATTTGCTTTAAATTTTATAATGTAAAATAGTTTATTTCCAAAATAATCATATTGCTTTGCCACAGGTTAAAAAGGTATTCCATTTTAATATTCACGGCTGTCTCCATACTTTGCAAATACTTAAAAATATCAATCTGTCCTGCTTTGTAGCTTTTCTGCGCATTGATTATGATTTCAAGGAAAAGCTTATCGCCGAAATCATTGTAATATTTTATAGATTCATTATATTTTTCCAGCCGTTGCTGTAGTTCGTTGACCTTTTTTTGATACTGAACATGCAGGTTATATTCTCGTTCCCTTGCAATTTGCAACGAGATTTTTCCCGCCGTAACCCTTGACTTCTTCTCACCGAAGAACAGGGGTATTCCGATACCAACTGTATAGCCGTTGTACCTTTTGGCGTCCTGATAATTATTTGACCCGTTAAAATAGCCGAGATCAATATCGGGAAAAAACTTGTTCTTTTCGGCCTTCAACCTGGCATTTTCCAGGCTTACAAGTTGTTTTCCCAGGGTTATATCGTAATGCATCGCTGTGTCAATGTTTAAGGTAAACTGCCTTAGCGGTTCGTAAGACACAACAAGAGAACTGTCTGTTTGCATAAGGGATTTCATCTCATTCAAAGAAATCGCCAGGTCATATCCCAGTTGTTTTTTCTTGAGGAGGATTTCCTGTTTTTTTGCTTCGGCATTCAGTCTTTCCAGTTGTGTAATCCCTCCCAATTCAAAGTTGATTTCCATTGCTCTTAGCAGATCGGAATAAACACTGTCAAGTTTCTGAAAATAGTATTGTTTGTTTAATAAATATTGAATGGTTTCCCAGGATTGGGCTACTTTCCGTGACAGCTTTGTTTTCTGAATCTGATATTCCGTTTCAGAAATGGAAGTGCTCAAAGTGTTTACTTTGTGCTGTGAAGTATAAACCGTTGGAAACTTAAAACCCTGCTCTATTCCGAAAACATTTAGAGGATACCCGTTTTCGGCAATATTGTTCTGATCATATTCGTAGTAAACTTTGGTTTGATCTATTGAAAATGCCGAAGGGATAAGCGCTTTGTTTTTTTCAGTCATCAGATAAAATGTCTTGAGTTCTTTGTTGTTTTCTGTGGCTATGTTAATGGCTTGCTCCATAGTCAGTGGCAAGCTTTGGGCAGAAGCGCCAAAACCTGAAAAGAGTAACAATGGTAATAAAACAAGCACTTTGTTTCGTTTAAAGCCAGGAGGCCAAATCCGGATACCGGTTACATTAATAAGTACGGCATACAGCAAGGGAAGAAGAAGCATGGTCAGCAGCGTGGAGGTAACCAGCCCCCCGATAACAACAGTAGCCAGAGGACGTTGAACTTCAGCGCCGGCAGAACTTGAAATGGCCATGGGCAAAAAGCCAAGTGCTGCTGCTGAAGCAGTGAGCAACACGGGACGTAAGCGTTCGCGTGATGCTTTTAAAATAAGTGCCCGTAAATCAGTCATACCCTCTTTTTTAAGTTCATTAAGATGTTCAAGTAAAACAATTCCATTCAATACAGCCACCCCGAAAAGGGCAATGAAACCAATACCTGCCGATACGCTGAAAGGCATGCCCCGGATCCATAAAAAGAACACCCCGCCAACTGCGGAAAGAGGTACTGCTGTAAAAATCATGGCCGCTTCTTTGAAAGATTTGAATGCAAAGTGCAAAAAGATAAATATCAGCAACAAGGCAACCGGAACAGCGATTTTCAACCGGTTTGTTGCGTTTTTCAGGTTTTCAAACTGTCCTCCGTAAGCCACGTAATACCCAGGATCGAAGTCCACATCTTTATGAATTCTGGCCTGGATATCTTTCACAACCGACTCCAAATCCCGGTTCCTAACGTTTACACTGACCACTACTCTGCGATGGGTGTTGTCACGCGAGATTTTAGCAGGCCCTGTTGTGTATTGAATATTTGCCACCTGATAAAGAGGTATTTGCTTGCCATTGGGCAAAGCCACATACATTTGCCGGATATTGTCAATGTCTTTTCTGAACTTTTCCTGAAACCGTATTGCCATATCAAACCGCTTTTCGCCTTCGAAGACCTTTCCGGAAATGGCTCCGCCGAATGCCATGGATAATTGCGTATTAAGTTGCTCAGCAGACAACCCGTAATAGGCCAGTTTTTCGCGGTTATATTTTACAATCATTTGTGGCAACCCGGCTGTTTTTTCCACAATAACATCGGCGGCACCGGGCACATCCGAAATTAACCGCTTTATTTCTCTGGCTTTTTTATTCAGATAATTCAGGTCTTCGCCAAAAACCTTAACCGCAATATCGGCTCTTACACCTGTTATCAGCTCATTGAACCTCATCTCAATAGGCTGCGTAAACTCATATTCAACACCGGGTATTATCTTGAGGGCTTTTTTGAATTTATTCGCTAGTTCCTCTTTTGTCCGGGCTGTTACCCATTCGCTTTTGGGTTTTAGTTTTATGATCACATCCACTTCTTCCATTGACATGGGGTCGGTTGGGACTTCTGCCGCTCCGATTCTGGAGACAATCTGGTCCACTTCAGGGAAATTATCCTTTAAAATAGTTTCAATTTGGGTAGTCAGTTCAATGGTTTTTGACAACGAAGTTCCTGTTTTAAATACAGGTTGTATAACAAAATCTCCTTCATCAAGTGTAGGCACAAACTCGCCGCCCATTCTTGTGAACAAAAAACCCGTTAATATTAGTGAGGCAATTGCCATACCGAAAACCACATTTTTATAATTATAACCCAGTTTTATTACAGGACAATAAGAAGCATAAGCTTTGTCCATAATCCATTTGGAAATATTTTTTTTGTTTTGTTTAACCGGTTTGAGGAACAGGGCTGAAGCCACAGGAATCCAGGTAAGTCCAAAAATCATGGCCCCGATAATAGCAAAACTGAATGAAAGGGCCATCGGGCGAAACATTTTCCCTTCCACACCACTTAATACCAGTATGGGAATGAGAACGATCAAAATGATTATTTGCCCGAAAATTGCCGAGTTGATCATTTTTGAAGAGCCTTCGTAAGTAATGCTGTCTTTGAGCAACATACTTTCTTTTTTGCCGACTTTTTGTAGATCATCCCGGGCAAGTGTTATACGCAAAGCAATAAATTCAACAATAATCACCGCTCCGTCAATGATGATCCCGAAGTCGAGTGCACCCAGACTCATCAGGTTGGCATCAATGCCTAAAATATACATCAGTGATATGGTAAAAAGTAAAGCCAGCGGTATGATGGAAGCAATGACCATGGCCGAGCGCCAATTTCCAAGCAGCAAAATGACAACAAAAATGACAATAATACACCCCAGCAAAAGATTCTCAACAATAGTAAATGAAGTTTTGCCAATGAGTTCACTTCTTTCGATGATGGGATTGATAAAAACGCCTTCCGGCAATGTTTTCTGAACTTCTGCCACCCGTTTTATTACGGCACTGATCACTTTCTTTGAATTGGCACCTTTCAGCATCATAATTTGCCCCATCACTTTTTCCCCATCACCATTGGCCGTAATGGCACCGAACCGGTTGGCATGGCCAAAACGGACTTCTGCAATGTCACGGACAAGGATGGGCTTGCCATTAATATTTTTCACGACAATGGCACCAATATCTTTCAGCGACTTCACAAGGGCGTCACCACGTATGAAATAGCTTAAATTTTGTTTTTCAATATAGGATCCGCCGGCCAAACTGTTGTTGCGTGTTACAGCATTATAAACATCAAGTAAAGAGATGTTGAAACTTTTTAGCCTTTGGGGATTGATGGCAATTTCATATTGCTTAAGGAAACCTCCCCATGTGTTTACCTCTACAACACCGGGTATGCCGGCAAGTTGTCGTTTTACAACCCAGTCCTGAATGGTGCGTAATTGCATCGGCGTATAGCGGTCTTTGTATCCTTTTTTGACATCCAGAATATATTGATAAATTTCACCCAGACCGGTGGTGATTGGGCCCATTTCGGGTGTGCCAAACCCTTTGGGAATATTGGCGGAAGCCGATTTAATCTTCTCGGCAATAAGTTGACGCGGCAGGTAAGTGCCCATATCGTCATTAAAAACAATGGTGACTACGGATAAGCCGAATTTTGAAACAGAACGTATCTCTTTAACACCAGGTAAATTCGACATTTCCAATTCAATGGGGTAAGTGATAAACTGCTCAACATCCTGCGTGGACAGATTGGGTGAGGTTGTTAATACCTGAACCTGATTGTTCGTGATATCCGGTACGGCTCCGACCGGTATTTTAAATACTGCATAAACCCCGTAAGCTGCTATAGTTACTGTGAATAAGATAATTATAAGCTTGTTTTTTATGCTGAAATTAATGATCTGGTTTATCATTACTAATAATTAATTTGGCTTTATCGGTTTGAAGATGAGGAAAGGATATCCTTGAATGCATCTTCAGTGTTGCAAAGATATTTAATTATAAAGATATGGGCTTATATTTAAAGCGGAGGTCACGAATCTTTAATGATGAAAAAGCTTCCTAATGGGCCATTCGCTTCAGGAGATATTTTGCGGGTTTACCGTTTTCGAAATAACAAGATATCTTTTTATCGTGATTTATGATATTTTCTTCAAGGTCATTTGTATAAATTTTCTACATTTGAAACACGATAAAAAAACAGTAATAATGGAGTATAAAATATTGAAAACCGAAATTAATGATGGGATTGCATTGGTTACCATCAGCCGTCCTGAAGCATTAAATGCACTGAACACCCGGTTCTTTTCTGAAATGGATGATTTTGTGGCAAAAGTTTCACAAATGCCTGAAGTCAGGGCAATGATCATTACCGGTGAAGGCAAAGCTTTTGTGGCGGGTGCCGACATTGCCGAAATGGTGGGCAAAAATAAAGAAGAAGGAACTGCTTTTTCGCAACTGGGACAAAAAACGTTCAGCAGTTTCGGAAAACTGGACATCCCGGTGATAGCAGCCATCAACGGATTTGCGTTGGGTGGCGGCCTGGAACTCACCATGGGTTGTGATTTCCGTATTGCCAGCACCAAAGCCAAATTCGGACAGCCCGAAGTAAGCCTCGGCCTTATCCCCGGATATGCCGGAACACAGCGGTTATCAAGGCTCGTGGGTATGGGTGATGCGCTGTATCTGCTGATGACCGCCGAGATGATTGGTGCCGAAGATGCACTGCGTATCGGGCTTGTGCAAAAAGTGGTTGAACCGGAAGAATTGATGGAAACGGCAACTAAAGTTGCCGGAACAATTGCTGCCAAAGGGCCACAAGCCATCAAAAAAGTCAAGCACGTTGTAAGGCAGGGTTACGAGATGAGTCTAAATGAAGGGGAACAACTCGAAGCCGAACAATTCGGAACACTGTTTGGCGAAGGCCGCGAAGGCCGCGAAGGGATGAAGGCATTTCTGGAGAAAAGGAAGCCGGAGTGGTAGAATTAAACCGCGATATTTATTTTCAGATTTGACAGTAGATAAATCATTCAATTACAATTAAACTTATTAAAAATATGACCTACGAAGAAAGATTACAAAACGTATCGGTTTTGGGTGCGGCAGGCAAGATGGGCAGCGGCATTTTATTGTTGACTGCCGTTGAAATGGCCGACCAGTCGCTGAAACCGGAGAATAAGGATAAAACATTTGTCCTGAATGCGATTGACGTGTCACCACAGGGTTTGTCGGGGCTGATGAATTACCTGAGGGGACAAGTCAGAAAACTCGCCGAAAAGAAAACCGTCTGGCTGCGCACGATGTATGCCGACCGTGATGACCTCATTGAGAATTTCGACATCATTGATGAGTACATTTTCCATGTTTTGAACATTGTGAGGCCTTCTACAGTTATTGAAGCTGCTTTCCGGTCGAACCTGGTATTTGAAGCCATTATTGAAAACAAGGACCTTAAAGTAAAATTGTTGTCGCAAATTCGTCAAAACTGTTCTGAAAATACCTGGTTTTTTACCAATACTTCATCGGTTCCCATTAATCTGATCGAAAGTGAAGCCGGGTTAAACGGCAGGATACTGGGATTTCATTTTTACAATCCCCCGGCCGTTCAAAAATTGGTGGAGATGATCACCACCGGTAATACAAAGGAAGATGTAAAAGAATTTGCTTTGGCTTATGCAAAAAATCTCAGGAAAGTAATTGTCCCGTCAAATGACCATGCCGGTTTTATCGGTAACGGACATTTTATGCGTGATGCACTGCACGGGCTTCAGGAAGCCGAAGCACTGGCTGCCGACAAAGACATTCCTCTTTACAAAGCCATTTATATGATCAATAAAATCACACAAGATTACCTTGTGCGGCCCATGGGTATTTTCCAGTTGATTGATTATGTTGGAATTGATGTGGTCAGTTTTATCATGAGCGTGATGAACCCGTACCATGAAGATGAAGAAATTCAACATCATTTGCTGGACAAAATGCTGGAACAAGGCGTTAAAGGAGGGCAATATTCCTCCGGTGACCAAAAAGACGGTTTCCTGAAATACAAAGGCGGTAAGGTTTTTGCCGTTTGGGACATCCACAAACAAGAATATGTGGAACTGGAAAAATTCAAAGACGAATGTGACGAAATGCTTGGCGACCTGCCCGAATCCAACGTAGCCTGGAAATCCACTTTACGCATGAAGAACAAGGAAGAAGTACTGAAAGCTTTTTTCGATGACCTGAAAAAACTGGATACCCTGGGCGCAAAACTTGCCGTAAAATACGGGCGCCGTTCAAAAGAAATCGGTGAACAACTGGTAAACAGCAAGGTAGCCCGGAACATTGACGATGTAAATACGGTAATGCTTACCGGCTTTTTCCATGCTTACGGACCGGTAAATAACTTTTTTGATTAAAAATCTGAAACCATGAAAAAACTGAGAAGAAAAGTATATATGACAGCCGGATACAACACAATATCACTGGGTACCGGCCGCAGGGAATTCAACCCCAAAAAAACCCGTCCCGGCATTGAACATTACATTAGTGAAGCCGGAAAAGCCGTATTGGAAAAAATTGGCGGTCCCGACAATGTTGACGAATCGGTCATCGGTAATTTTATTGCTGCAAGGTTTAACAAACAAGGTCATCTCGACGGGTTTATCCCCATGATTGACAAACGACTTTCCATGAAACCTGCTGTCAGGGTGGAAGGAGCCTGCGCCTCTGGTGGCCTTTCACTGGTCACAGGCATTCGCCATATCCTGGCCGAAACATCAGAGGTCGTCCTATCACTGGGTGTTGAAGTACAAAACACGGTGAAAGCCATTTATGGTGCCGACATCCTTGCCCTGGCCGGATGGTTCCGGAAAAGGAAACAAGGACATGCTTATTTTTTCCCGGGACAGTTCAGCGACCGTGCCGGTGCGTATTATGAAAAGTTTGGATATGAACGCACCCGTAAAGGGATGGCACGCTGGTACGCCAATGCCATCGAAAATGCGCGACTTGATCCCACGGCCCAGGAATACCATAACACCAATCCTGATCCTTACGGTACGGCATTGAAAATGAAACCCAATGGAAGATCCTTTGTTGACCACCTTTCGGTGTTGGATTGTTCCAAAGTTTCGGATGCTGCTTCAGGTATCGCTATCTGTTCGGAAGAAGGCCTGAAACGGATTGGCGTGGAGAAAAAAGATGCGGTTGAGGTTATCGGTTTCGGGCATGCGGTAAGGGATATCACTTCCGACCCGACCGACCTGACCGAGCTGGAAACCATCAAATTTGCCGCATACCAGGCGATGGAAAATGCCGGAATTACCATTGACCAGGTGGGAACCATCGAAACCCACGACTGTTTTTCCATTGCCGGCATCCTCGCTGTGGAAGCGCTGGGGCTGGCCGCCAAAGGCGAAGGGGCAGACTATGTTGCCGAAGGCAAAACCTCACGCAACGGCGAAATGCCCATGAATACCACCGGCGGGCTGATTGGATGGGGACACCCCACGGGAGGTACCGGCGTTCACCAGGCGGTAACCATCTGGCAGCAACTGACCGGCAAAGCAAATGATGCACAAATTGAAATTCAGGGCAACCGCCCTTACGGACTGACAATCAATATGGGTGGCGACGACGTAACCGTTGTCTCCATCGTATTTAAGAGGGGATAAATGTTGATTGTAAAAAATGAGGGGCCATACAGCATTGTGTGGCCCTTTTTTGTTTCACGCAGCGGCGCGGCGACGCTGCGTGAAATAATTGTTAGCACATATACACTTTTTTGGAGATTATTTTTACCAAATTGACGTTTTTTTGGAGATTAATCTTTCATTCTTGACGTTTTTTTGGAGATAAAATTGTATATTTGTAACTCTTTTTTGGAGATTAAAAATGAAACGCCTCATATACAATCGTTTGATCGAATGGAAAAACAGTACCAATCGTAAGCCCCTGTTGTTGCAGGGAGCCCGTCAGGTTGGCAAAACTTACCTTGTTAACGAATTTGGTAAAAAGGAATATACGGATTTTATTACGCTAAACTTTGAAGAAAACCCCGGTTTAAAAACGTTATTTGCGGGGGATTTGAGCCCGCAAACTATCCTTGAGAACATTAGTATTTACATTGGAAAAAAAATAACCTCTGAAAACACGCTCCTTTTTTTTGACGAAATCCAGATCGTTCCTGAAGTATTAACCAGCTTGAAATATTTTTACGAAAAAGCGCCGGAGTATCACATCATCGCGGCCGGTTCATTACTGGGGGTTAGCATTGGGAAACCCACGAGTTTTCCGGTTGGAAAAGTGAACTTTCTTACAATGTATCCCATGAATTTTACCGAATTCCTGTGGGCATTGGAAGAAACCTTTTTGGCAGAAAAAATAAGTACCATTAAAAAAATAAAACCACTCCCTGATATCATTCACGAAAAGATTATAAAGCTATACAAACAGTATCTTTTTACAGGAGGCATGCCCGAGGTGCTTCAAAAATATATTGACACAAAAGATATCGCGTTGGTCAGACATACACAAAACGAAATACTGGAAGCCTGCAAAAGGGATTTTTCAAAATATAACGACAAAACACAAGCATTGAAAACCGCTGAAGTATGGCAATCCATTCCATTTCAACTGGCAAGAGAAAACAAAAAATTCAAATACAGTGATGTCAGAAAAAAAGCGCGGGCATCCACTTTTGAAAGCACTATCGAATGGCTCAAAGGTGCGGGCTTAATCCATTTGGCCTACAATGTAACTACGCCGAAGTTGCCTTTGCCAGGTTATACCGATTATTCAAAATTCAAGGTTTACATGCCGGATGCAGGATTGCTGGGCGCTATGCTCAATTTGCCTTCAAGCACCATTATGTCACCCGATGATATTTTCAGGGAGTACAACGGGGCTTTCATTGAGAATTTTGTTGCACAGGAACTTACCGCTCAAGGCATTTCTCCCCTGTTTTACTGGACTTCCAAAAGTGATGCGGAAGTGGATTTCCTGTTACAAAAAGAAAATAGAATATATCCGTTGGAGGTGAAAAGCGGAACCAGCCTGAAATTGAAGAGCTTGAGAAGTTACGCCGACAAATATCATCCTGATCATATTTTCAGGGCTTCTTCGCGAAATTTTACCCAATCCGGCAATTTTGTGAATATTCCGTTGTATTCAATTTACAATTTTATGAACCTGATCCCTCAACCGGAAAAATAAAGGACATCTTCTTTTTTTCTGAAACATCCTCTTCGCCTCCGCGCATCTGTGTGAAACTATTTCACCGTCAACCCGAAATGTTCCCTGTAAAAAGACAAAACCTCCTCATCAACCCTGTTATAAAAATCTGCCATCTGTTTTTGATCAACACCGTTCACATCGTAGTCGGGGCAACATCTTCACCCGGATTCACCCCTTCAACCACACACGAGGAAGCCGAACTTTTACGGGGGATGTAATCGTAGAAAAAAACCATTTTCCTGTTTCCCTGCTTCAGCGAAACATAATCCCACAAATTGTTGTTTTTCACCGCTTCATCAAATACCTTGTTGGCCGTTACATAACGGATGTAGCCACTGCCCTTGCCGGTTATTCCTGCAAAGGAATAATTGGTATGGATGACATAACCGAACGGGGCAACGGCCGGGTCGTTCAAATCAATTTTAACCACTTTGAAATTACCAAGTTCAAAATAGGCTGCCCCGCCTTTGCCGTCAATCACGCCAAAATTGGCCTCCAGCCGGGTGGGTTGAGGCAGCTTTTTCAGCAACTTTTCAAAATCATCCACCGTGGCACAGGTCTGCAGCGCTTTTTTCACGATCAATGATTTTGAGGAACAAAAATAGTCAGATAAAAATAAAAAGAATTGTTGTGAACAAGTGCATTAATGAAATAAAAAGAAAAAAGATCAATCTGGATTTTATGCAGAACATGGCTGTTTATAATAGATTAGCGGATGAATTATTTTCGTATTTTAGCTTGCATCTCAAAGTTTATAAACAATTAAAAAAACAGGAAACAATGGAAAAGAAAAAATTTGCAGTAATCTTGTCAGGATGTGGTGTTTATGACGGTTCGGAAATCCATGAAGCCACACTTACTATGCTGGCCATTATGAAAGAGGGAGCCACATACCAGTGTTTCGCTCCCGATATTCCTCAGTATCATGTAATCAATCATTTGACGGGTAAAGAAATGAACGAATCAAGAAATGTGCTGGTGGAATCGGCCAGGATAGCCAGAGGAAACATCAAGCCGTTAAACGAATTCGATGGAAAAGACTATGATGCCCTGATTTTTCCGGGAGGCTTTGGTGCAGCCAAAAACCTGTCCACAGTGGCCTTTGACGGATCCGATGCCAAAATAAATTCCAAAGTGGAAAAAGCGGTAAACCAAATGCTTGAACTGAGCAAACCCATCGGCGCCTTGTGTATCTCACCGGCCGTAATTGCCAAAATCATTGGAAACCGTGTGGAAGTCACCATCGGATCGGATAAGGGAACTGCCGAAGCCATTGAGAAAATGGGGGCCAAACATGTGGTTACTACCCATGGTGAAGTGGTGTACGATCACCGATACAACATATTCACAACTCCCTGTTACATGCTTGATGCCACTATCGTTGACATTGACAATGGAGCTACGAATGTGGTCAGGGAAATGATGAAAGAGTTGGGGGAATAGATTGGTCAGGCAATAGTCAGGCAGTGGTCAAACGATGGTCAGGCAATAGTCAATGGATATGGGAAGATATTATGTTTACGTGAAGTTAATCTTTTAATAATTAATCATTATGTTATGAAACTTGAAGAGTTCAGAGTTTATCAGATCTCGATAGATTTGGGAGATGACGTTTGGGATGTTGTGATCAAGTGGGACTTTTTTGCCAAAGATACAATAGGGAAACAATTGGTAAGAGCTATTGACTCTGTCGCTGCTAATTTAAGTGAAGGTTATGGCAGGTATCATTACAAAGAAGCAAAAAATTTCAATTATTATTCCCGTGGTTCCCTTTACGAAACAAAAACCTGGCTGACAAAAGCAAAAAACCGGAAATTGCTCAATGAAGAAATTTTCAATCAAATGATGATCACCATTGATGATATCTCAGTCAAACTCAATAACTACATCAAATCAATCGGGAAAACAAAAAACCAATGACCATTGCCTCACGCCCGCAGGGCAAATGCCGTGCGAAGCACAAATGACCATGCATGACTATTGTATGACGCCCGCAGGGCAAATGCCGTGCGAAGCACAAAAAACAAAATAACATGAATAATAAAATAACTTCCCTCTTTCAAATTAAATACCCCATTATCCAGGGTGGCATGATCTGGTGCAGCGGGTGGGAACTGGCATCGGCTGTGAGCAATGCCGGGGGACTGGGGCTGATCGGCTCCGGATCAATGTATCCTGAAATTCTGGACGAACACATCAGGAAATGCAAGGCAGCCACCAACAAACCATTTGGTGTGAACCTTCCGCTTATTTATCACCAAAGCGAAGAGCATATTGAGACTATTCTCCGGCACGGAGTAAAAATCGTCTTTACTTCGGCTGGAAATCCCATGAAATATACCGCTTACCTGAAAAAATACGGAATGACGGTAGTACATGTTGTGGCCAACAAAAAATTTGCCCTGAAAGCCGTAGAGGCCGGCGTGGATGCCATCGTAGCTGAAGGTTTTGAAGCCGGCGGCCATAACGGGCCGGAAGAAACGACAACCCTGGTTCTGATCCCAATGATCAGGGAGATTGTTGATATTCCATTGATTGCCGCCGGTGGCATTGTTTCCGGAAAAGCGATGTATGCAGCCATGGCGCTGGGTGCGGATGGTGTTCAGATTGGTAGCCGTTTTGCCGCGTCCAAAGAATCATCGGCACATCACAATTTCAAAAAAGCCATTGTGGAAGCCAATGACGGCGATACAAAACTTGCTTTAAAACAGCTCATCCCGGTCAGATTGATTAAAAATTATTTTTACAAAAAAGTTGAAGAAGCCGAAAAAAAGGGTGCGACGAAAGAAGAGTTAGTCAAACTACTGGGCAGGGGCAGGGCAAAATCGGGCATGTTTGAAGGGGACCTCTCCGGAGGTGAACTTGAAATCGGGCAGGTTGCATCATTAATTCATTCCATTAAACCGGTAGTGGAAATTATCAGCGATATTAAAAATGAATATAACACTACCGTTCAAAAGATGTGTAACCGGGATTTTTTATTGTAATGAAAATAAATTGAAATATTTGTCTACATTTGCTCGGCATCACTTATAATCTATAAACCTATAAACCAGTATAATATGAATTTTGAACTTACGGAAGAACAGCTTTTTGTTCAACAAGCTGCCCGTGATTATGCCCAGCGTGAATTGATAAAGGATGTTTTGGAAAGGGATGAAAAAGCAATTTTTCCGGCCCGACATATAAAAAACCTCGCTGAACTTGGTTTTATGGGTATGATGGTTGACCCTGAATATGATGGTAGCGGAATGGACACGGTATCGTACATCCTGGCCATGGAAGAAATTTCAAAAGTGGATGCTGCGGTAGGTGTGATCATGTCGGTAAACAACTCACTTTTATGCTACGGTTTGCAAAAATACGGGACGGAAGAACAAAAGCAGAAATACCTGAAACCTCTGGCCCGTGGGGATAAGATCGGTGCCTTTTTACTTTCCGAACCCGAAGCAGGCTCCGATGCCATGCATCAAAATACAAGAGCCGAGGACAAAGGGGATCACTACCTGATTAACGGAACAAAAAACTGGATTACAAGTGCCAATTCGGCTTCCACTTATATTGTGATGGCTCAGACGTTTCCCGACAAAGGATATCGTGGGATCAATGCCTTTATTGTTGAAAAGGACACCCCCGGTATCACACTGGGGCCACATGAAGATAAAATGGGTATGCGCAGTTCTGATACCCATTCCGTCATGTTTAGTGATGTGAAAATCGCAAAAGAAAGCCGGATTGGTGAAGATGGTTTTGGCTATAAATTTGCCATGAAAGCCCTTGAGGGAGGACGGATCGGGATTGCCGCCCAGGCAGTGGGTATCGCTTCCGGAGCTTATCAGAGGGCATTGGCCTATGCCAAAGAGAGAAAAGCTTTTGGGACGGAAATTGCCAACCACCAGGCTATTGCATTTAAACTGGCTGACATGGCAGTTAAAATTGAAAATGGAAGAAACCTGTGCCTGAAAGCAGCCTGGCTCAAAGACAACGGAAAATCTTTTGCAAGAGCCGGTGCCATGGCAAAGCTGTATTGTGCCGATATCGCTATGGAAGTCACTACCGATGCCGTTCAAATTCATGGCGGTTACGGTTATGTGAAAGAATACCATGTGGAACGATTGATGCGTGAAGCCAAGTTGACACAAATCTATGAAGGGACAAGCGAGGTGCAGAAGATTGTTATTTCACGATCCCTGCTGAGGGATTAGAACTGTCTTTTCCAAATATAGCCCGGTTATCAGTGCAAAAAAATACCATAGTTTCATTTTGCCCGACGAGTAGAAAATGTTAATGGCCACTCCATTCCTTACTCATTACTATTACAATTTAATGATGTAAATTTGGCCGCTGTTTTTAAATTCAAAACCATGAAAAAGTCTTTTATTTTCATTTTCAGTTTTATCATTCTTTCCTTATCGGCACAAGACAAACTGCTGACCACCAAAGACGCCATTTACATGAACCGGGCCATTATGCCGGCCCGTGTCCCGCAACTGCAATGGATTGGTGAAAGCGATGATTATGCATTTGCCAAAGAGAATTCAATGTACAAAGTATCGGCCAAAAGAGGTACGGAAACTTTGCTGCTCGACTTGGATATGCTCAATACTGCAATGTATGCCAACGGTTATGATTCGCTGAAACACCTGCCACGAATAAACCTGTTCAGCGATGAAACCGGCTATTTTAAAAAAGGCAATGCCTATTACGAATATGATTTTAATGCCCGTCATCTCCGTAAAATTAACAGCGTGCCCGATTCTGCCGAAAACATTGATTTCAACAAGGATACGAAGATAGCTGCCTTCACCATAAAAAACAACCTGTATTATGCTGCGGATGGTAAAGCACACCAGATCACCCTCGATGATAATCCCGGAATTGTTAACGGACATATCGTACACCGTAACGAGTTTGGCATCAATACCGGGATATTCTGGTCGCCTGAAGGCAAGAAAATTGCTTTTTACCGTAAAGATGAAACCATGGTGGCCGACTACCCGCTGGTGGATATTGACCAACGGATCGCCAAAGTCAAAAACATCAAATACCCCATGGCGGGCGAAACCAGCCAGCAGGTGACATTGGGTGTTTACAGCCTGGAGACCGGGAAAACCGTTTTTATGAAAACAGGCCTTCCCAAAGACCATTACCTGACGGCTGTAACCTGGGGACCTGAAGGGAAAACCATCTATATCGCCATCTTGAACCGTGACCAAAACCATCTGAAATTAAACCAATATGATGCAGCCACGGGTGAGTTTGTAAAAACCCTTTTCGAAGAAACCAACCCGAAATATGTGGAACCCGAAAACCCGCTGTTTTTCCGGCCCGGACATAATGACCAGTTTGTCTGGGAAAGTAAAAGGGATGGATATAATCACCTCTACCTCTTCAATACCGAAGGTCAACTATTGAAACAACTGACAAAGGGAGAATGGGTTGTTACTGACTTTTTGGGATTTTACGGCAAAAACCAAGCGTGGTTTATGGCCACAAAAGAAAGCCCGTTACAGCAGAATATTTATAAGGTTGATCTTGAAAACGGGAAGATCATCCGAATTTCGCCGGACCACGGGACACATTACGCCATCATCAATAAAAATGGGAAGTTTGTGATTGATATTTTCAGCAGTACGGATGTAGCCCGCGAATATTTGCTTCTCGACAACAAAGGCAAAACCATCAGGGTGATCAAAGAAGACAAAAGCCCGTTAAAAGATTATGACCTGGGCCAGATGAAGGTATCCACCTTAAAAGCCGGTGATGGAACAAAATTGTATTATCGCCTGATCAAACCCATCCACTTCGACAGCACAAAAAAATATCCGGTCATTGTGTATGTTTATGGCGGGCCGCATGTCCAGCTTGTTACCGACACATGGCTGGGAGGTGCCGGCCTGTTTCTCAACTACCTCGCCGAACAGGGGTATGTTGTGTTTACCCTCGATAACCGGGGATCGGCAAACCGCGGGCTGTTTTTTGAACAGGCTATTTTCAGAAATGTGGGAACCATTGAAACAAAAGACCAAATGACGGGTGTTGATTATTTAAAATCATTGCCTTATATTGATACGGTACGAATTGGCGTTGACGGCTGGAGCTACGGCGGGTTTATGACACTTTCGCTCATGTTGCGATATCCGGGCGTTTTTAAAGTAGCTGTAGCCGGTGGCCCTGTTACCGACTGGAAATATTATGAAGTGATGTATGGCGAACGGTATATGGATACTCCGCAAACCAACCCCGAAGGCTATAAAAAAGCCAGTGTGCTGAACTATATTGACCGGCTGAAAAGGAAGGTGCTTGTTATTCATGGAACAATGGATCAGACAGTGGTGTGGCAGCAAAGCCTCCTGTTTATTCAAAAAGCCGTTTCCCTCGGCAAACAGGTGGACTACTTTGTTTATCCCGGCCACAAACACAATATCAGGGGTATTGACCGGGCCAACCTGTATGAAAAGATCACGGCGTATTTTAAGGAGAACCTTTGATCGGGAAAATATCCTGTTATGCCAATTTGTTTATTGTTTCTGTCAAATCCCATATCTTTTGGTGAATGATACCTTTTGGATGGTTGACAGTAATATCATCCATCGAAACAAGCATTTTGGGATAGCTGTCATTTATCGCTTCAAGAGATCTGAATTCGCGTTGCCTGGTTTCTTCCGACATTAACAAATAAGCAACCCGGATATACAGCTTGACATCATTCTTTGTTGCCACAAAATCTACCTCGTAATTTTTCTGATAACCCGCTTTTACGTCAAAACCTTTTCTGAGCAGGTGCATAAAGACAAAATTTTCAAGCCTGGCAGCAATGTCGGTTTGAAGTTGAAAATATAAGTAGTTTCTGAAACCCAGGTCATTTATATAATATTTCTTCTCACCTGAAAGTAGTTTTTTTGTTTTTATTGAATATTTAGGACATTCTCTGATAAGAAAGGCCTCTTTCAGAAATGAAATAAATGACGAAATTGTGTAATAATCGGTTTTTCTATTCCTGCTTTTGTAGTATTTTATTATTGAGGGCACTGATACCAAATTACCGGCATTGTGCATCAGGAACAAAAACAAATCTTCAAGCAAAACATAATCCCTGATTTTATGCCGGTGCATAATGTCTTTTAACAGAATTGTGTCTTTCAATGATTGAAAATAATGTCGTTGTGTTTCAACAGATGCCATTCCGTACGTTTCGGGCAGGCCCGTTGTTTCAATATAACGGATAAATGAATCTTTGTTTTTTTGTTTTTGAAAAAAATCCAAATGTTCGTGATACGAAAAAGGAAAAACCTCGAAAACCAAATACCGTCCCGATAAAAGTGTCGCCAATTCCCCTGATAAAAGACGTGAGTTGGAACCGGTAATAATGATCTCATAATCTTCAACAGGATGCTGTGCCAGCGAAATGATAATTTTTTCCCATTCATCTATGTTCTGAACTTCATCAATGATAACATAAATCTTATTTACGGGCTTTATCCGGTGTTTATAAAGCTGAATAAGTTTGTCGAGATCACCGGCCGTTTTGATTTTTTCAAATTCATAAAGCTCTTTATCCAGGTAAAAGATATTTTTGGCGTTTACAGATTTTTCCTTAATCAGGTAATCAATCAATTGTCTTACAACATAACTCTTACCTGCCCGTCGCTGGCCAACAATTATCTTTATCAGTTTGTTGTTGAGTGATTTTTTCAATTGATCAAGATAATCTTCCCTGAGATAACCCAAATCCAGTCCCGGATCAGCGTACCAGTAATTTATATGTTCCAGGGATTTTAAAATATCTGTCATCATTGTGGTTTATAACCCATAATAACAGCAAATATAACAAAATATTTGGTTATAGCCTAATATCAATGTGTAAATTCGAAAATAGTGTAATAGAATGACCATTTAATCATGGTTTTTTATGGGCTGGTGCTCCGGGGCACGATGGATCCAACGGTGGTGCGGCAACACTCGCGCGGGGTTGGGTAGCCAGTGCTATCTTTTATAAATCAAATTTATTTCTGATAATTCTCTTCCAATTTGTTGAATACCCGTCAATATTTTTTCAGTCTGGTGTTCTGACGGTTTTTTTCTGCCTTGAATATATTGAGATAATAAAGTTGGGTTCATTCCTATTTTTTCTGCAAGAAATTTTGAATTCAAAACTTTATAATATTGAAAAAACTGTTTAAAATCTATTTCAAATTTTATGTTCTCATGACTTATTTTTATGTTTTCTTCTTCAAAAAATAATTGCGCAGCTTCGTAGGCATTATTTATTAATTCGGGAACTGTTTTCCCGGTTGTGAAAATTGGGAAATCTTCTGAAAATGCTGAAAATCCGGTATTTGTTTTTTCAACAATCATTTTTACTTTTTTTCTTGTAGTTTTCATAATTCTTTCCTCCTAATTTTTTATTCCTGCGTCTTTTAATATTTTCTTTTCAAGTCCTTTACCTAATTCCTGGCTTCCATGGTTTGGAAAAATAATTGTTCCGGATTTTATCTCATGTTTTAATTTTACGTGAGATCCTTTTTGGGAAACCGGATACCAACCATCTTTCTTCAGGATTCGTAAGAGTTCAGAGCATTTCATTTAGTATTATTTTCAGTCATTTACTTTGCAAAGGTAAATAATAATTTACCTAAAGTCAATTTATATTTTACTTTTTATTTACAGGCTTTCTTTCGTTTGGTATTGACTATAACACTCAGCACCTATTCGACTGTGGCCGAAAACGATGCTTAATTGTTATAGGCTTTGTTGTCAGTTTACATTCTTAAATATGTTAATTTGCGCCAAACCCATTCAAACGGACCAAAGCGATAACGTTTCAGCCAAATTTCACATAATACCGTTAGAATTGCAAAAAACAGTGTTGCAAGGATGGCAAGTTGCCAGGGTTCAAAACTTCCAAATTTGCCAAATCCATAGGAATACATTAGTGTTGTAAATACAATTGAATACAGCAAGTAATTGGTAAGAGACATACGTCCAATGTATTTTAACGGGTTTAGAATATTTTTAAAAAACAAAACTTGTGATAAGATTAGAACCATTAGAGTGTAACTAAGTATTAATAACACATTTGTAATTTCAAACACCATCATATATACGGTTGTATAATATGGGTTTTTTATATTGGCGATGCTATTTACAATGTCTGATGTATAGGTGTTAAATGCTATTCCTGACAATAACAGAATGATGGACAACACAAAGTATTTGCTTTTTGAGTTATTTATTTTATCAAAAAACTTATGTTTATAAAACAGATATCCGAACAGGAATAACGAAAATATTTTCGGTGCGTAATAAATTAAATTTATATTTCGAAAAGCAAAATACTCGCTCAGTCTTAATTTTAATATTTCCAGATATGTTCCGTTCGAATATATATCTATTACTTCGGGCATTTTTATATTGCTTGTAGCGCTTAATGCATCGGGAAGAAAACTATATGATACACTTAACGCGATATAAGCTATCGGGAAGAAATACATAAGAATGCTAAGTGTAAATAATATTTTTGAAGGCAGTTTCCTTAAGAATAATAAAATAAAGCCTATCAGAGAATAAGAAAATAAAATATCTCCTGCCCAGAAAAACATTATATGGATAATTCCAAACCCCATTAATATCAATAATCGTCGGGAATATAAGTTGAAAAAATGTTTTTCGTCTGCTTTGTATTTTAAATACATAATAGAAAAGCCAACTCCAAACAGAAAAGAAAACAAGCCAATAAATTTATCGGCAGCATAGCTTGTCATAAAATTAAATACTGAACTATTCAAAGAGTCGTGAAATCCGCTGTAAAATCCTCCAAAGTCAAAAAAAGAAGAGTTGAATCCAAATGCATTTACAAAAAACACCCCAAATAAGGCAAAGCCTCTAAGAATATCTATTTGTTCAATCCGTTCGTTTGGGTTGGTTGCGCGGAAAACCGGTTTCATATTTATTGGCTGTCGTATTTACACATCAAATGTAAAAATATATTCAATGTATGTATGTAGATGCACAATCTTTAATTGACTTGAAATTAACCCGAAATATTCATTAAATATTTTTTTTGCCAGTCCTTCAGGGCGGGGGCAGGGACGGGGCAAAAATGAGTTTGCAGCTATGCTGCATTGGGAATTAATCAGGTTAGGGCAATTCACGCAATTAGAAATTGAATGAAACCTGTTGTCCGTTAGCACCGCACAAGTCCTGCCTGCGCACTGGCCGGGCGGGAAGACTCGCGCGGGGTGGGGTGCAGGGTGCGTGGTTCATGTTGCGGGTTCCCAACTCTTAACTCTTTTTCACTTAACACATAACTTTTGACGGGGTGCGCGGGGTGCGGGTTTCAATTTTCAATGTTTTTTTGCTTTACTGATTTTTGCACCATTAGGTATAACTTCTGAAAGTTTGGTTTTACACGCAATCATCGCAAAATTTTAGACTCGTGCGGTTGGCTTTTTTGAGCAATCTGGAAATGTGTTTGAATATAGAAAAACTTCACGATTTTATGGAAACTGCTGGATTATTATACTCACCATTATCGTTTCGAATAGCTGTGTTCCGTCTGATTTCTCCAGACGGTTTATCAATTAATCTATCACTTTTACCCTTATTTGTATCTCATCTCTATCATCAGTTGTATTATGTCTGGAATCTCCAGATGAAATCGTCCAATATTTAATTATTCTTCATCTTTATCTCTATCAAATATATCTAAGTATTCAATTAAATATGTTTCACCTAAATCAGAGGGAGGTGTAAATAATGTGATTTCATCAAAATCTTCTTCAAATGGATTTTCAATGTTTCCTTTACCAACCCTTTTCCCTCTTAAATTTGCAATGAATGGATTCCGTAAAAGTTGACAATTACTCATATCCTTTTTTGTTTTGCCTTCTGTTCTTAAGTCCTTATAAATTCTTTTTAAATCAATTCCTAAATCATGTCTATAATTAAAGTATAATAACCAGGAAAGTTCAAAAGCCGTTTCGTTAAGTATTGACTTTTTTATTTGCGAAATAAATTGCTCGATAAAATAATCGTTAAACCATTCTTCATCAGCAAAAAGTAAAATTTGCTCAAAAATTGCCAGAACTTTACCCATCGACTTTGGTGATTCGTTTTTAAGCATAAAAAGTAAACTGACCGTTTTTTTAATTTTTGTAATACGTGATTTATTATTACCATTGTTTTGTTGACCAAAATCTAAAAGAAGCCTGTCAGAAATGTCATTTACTACTTCATCACCATTTTCGTCTGTTGTGCGTTTATTAAGAATTAATTCGCTAAGAAATTTTTCAATTATACTTGTTCCGGGAAATTCCCTGTGTATTTCCAATGTTTTAAGTAGTACATTTTCAAATGATTTAAAGTGGATTTTTCCTTCAGATGTCAGATTCCTTGGGTTTCGAAAAGAGTAAGGTTCATATTTAACAGCATGAGGACGGTACAAACCGTCAGGCAGTTTAGTAATTTTTGTTTTACCTTCATGCACTACAAAATTGAATTCTTTCAATTTATCAATCAGGATACGGACAATTTTTTTTGCTACATTCTCTGTACTACATAAAATACGATAATCATCTTTAAAACGGGTAGCTATATAATTACCTTTTATTTCTTCGTCTGCATCTAATTGCAATGAAATTTTTAAATCACGTTCACTTAGAATAACTTCGGCAATTAAGTCGCTTAAAGCCGGACCAATAGGTAAACCAACCGTTCTTCTATCATTGGCGTACTGAAATAATTTATCAAGGCGATTGCCTAACAATGTATCACTTGAGTTGCTACCACACGTTTTTCTGCCATCCGATTTATCCCTGCCTTCCCACGCCCAGCACAATGTATGAGTGTAAATAGAAGGGTAAAAATTAGTAATGTCCAATTTTAATATGTAGCCAAAACGATGCGCTTCTGCAACCAAATCTTTTTCTGCCAGCTCCAGAAACTCATAAATCATTCTCCCTGACCGAAGGGGCTTCCGGTCATCTTCTTCATTATTTGAAGGGATAGGAAAAGAGTAGCTGTAAATTTTGTTTTCATCATTAAACAATTGTGCTAAAATATCTTCCCAATTTTGGTGGAGTTCCCAAACAATATCGTGGTAAAGGTGCGGGTGTAAAATGGCAAACTCACGTTCTGTTAAATCCGTTTTGGGAAAACTTATTTTACAAAGTTCTTTGGGTTTAACTTTTTTATGTTCTTTATACCGTTCATCATTCAACTCCAAACCGCTAACATTGAAACAGGGAGGTAAAACGTATTGTTCAGGATAATAACCAAACTCCAATAACCAGCTTGCAATTTGGTCTCTGTTTACCGCTTGAAGTTTACGGTAGGTTTCTTCTCTATGTTCTTTTGGTAGACTCATTAACTCTCAAGTATTGGTTTCAAAATATCCGGGCTCTTCTCCTTAAACATACCCATACGCTTGACCACCTCATTATCCGGGTCAGTCCATTTTTGGTGGAGTTGCTCTATTATCTGCTCTTTTTCATCGTCGCTCAATGTATCAAAAGCATCCTGCTTTTGGTGAACATCCTGCTTTTTGTAATCAATCCCCAAAAGCTGGAAGCTTTCGGTACAATCCCGCTCTACAAATTCCAATACATCTATGCCTCGCTCTTTCATGTGGTTGGGGAAGTAGAGGTTGAAAATTAGTGCATCCAAAACAGTCTCCAAAATTCTATCCTGACGAAAATTCATCAGATTCGTTAGCTGTCCAATCAGTTCAGAAAATTGTCTAGTTGGCTTTTTAATTGGTAGATCCAGTAAGTCTGACATTAATATTTGTGGAAAACCCTGTTGGTTTGTAATATTTTTAATTTTATTATAATGGTTCAATAATCTTGAGTTCAACAGACCAAAAAGAAAAAGGTTTGAAAATGCGGAATCTGTAGACCAAACTGAATAAAGTGTACTTTCCGTTAAAGCAGGTTTTTCTAGAAAAGCACAGCACAATGTACTACCAGTTCTTCGGACTAAAATTCTTGGATGTTGATTGTGTTTTTCAAGCCTTTTAGTTCCTCCAATAATAATCAAATCTTCATAATCTGTATAGTAACACGAATCTATGTTCCATTTCGAAATGTTCTTTCCAAGCAAAAAAATATCTTTATTTATAGTCTCAGTCAAAACGGTATTCCTGTCTTTAACAACCATTCCTTTGAATGATATTGCAACCTTTTTAAGAGGGGAAGTTTCTTTTTCAATTTTTTCTAATTCTAGCCTTTTTATTTCTTTTTTTTCACTAAGGTTATAATCTTTATCAAAGTGAAAGTTTTTGGAATTAAGTCCTTTTATATTTTGATACAAAAAAATTAGATTACCTGTAACTGCATTTTCAAAAACAAAATCTGAGAATGTGATAATTTGTGTTGTAGTGCCAGATTCATTCATTAAGCTAACACATCCTGAGTAGCTTCGCGTTTTATACAATCCTTCGGGAACAATAAATGAAAGTTGAGAATCTATGTTAAGAAATGAAATTGATTGCTCTATAAAAAGGGTGAAAAGATTCTTAGATGATGACTTTTTAATCGCCATAAAGTTCAATAAAAAGTAATCAAGCAAATACTGTTCAGTATTGTTTTTAGTCAGAATCTTGTATGGCGGATTCCCAATCACCACATCAAATCCATCTTTAATATCAAACATCCATTCGGGGTCGAAGAATGGGGAAGAGGCGTTTTGGTCGTAGGGGTCCCATTTTGCCAGTTTTTCGGCATCGTCCAATGGTAAGCCTTGGTCTTTTAAAACATCGGCTATTTTGTTTCTTAGTTCTTCGTCTTTTTGGCGGTATTTTAGTTTGGTTTCTTTGGTACGGGCACTAAATAGTTTATGGCGAATTTTTTTCAATTCACTTTCCAAATTTTTAACTTCATCAGTATAAAAAAGGCTGTTTTCTTTTTGAATACCTATTAAAGTGTTGGCAGTTACAAATTTGGTTTCAAGGTTAGGCAGTGGGCGTATGCCAAAGTTGGGTTCTTTGGCTTGTACTTTTTGATCAACAACAAGCGAGATAAAAAATCGCAGTTTTGAAATTTGCGTAGCAATGGGCTGAATGTCCACACCGTAAATACAATTTTCAATCAGATAGAGTTTTCGTGCAAAATTGGGGTCATTTATTTGTTTGTCAAAAGCGTTGTTTATTTCAATTAGTTTTTGTTCCCGTTCTTTTTTGTCCTCAATATCGTAAGCATCTTTGGTTTCGTCCAATGCTTTTTCAAGCTGAACCTCTTTCCATATTTCGTTGCTTGGGTCGAGCTTTTGCAGAATGTGTACCATTTTTTGCAAAACACCCATTGGAAAAGCACCGGAACCGGCAGCCGGGTCAAGTATCTTGGCACGGTCGAGAGCGTAAACAATTTGTTTGGCTGTTTCGGGATAATCGGCAAATGGATTGATATTGTCGAAAGAAGTGAGTTGGTGTAGCATTGTATCCAAAGCATCTTTGCTTTGGGTTTTATTCCAAAAGCTGGAAGCTTCGGGTACACTTTCATAGCTGGAAGCTTTGGCAACAATGCCGGCTTTTACGGGATTTAGCCGGATATAGTTTCTAATTGCTTTTAAAGCATCTTCATTACGTACAATATGATCATAACTTTCGTGCATCCATAATTGACCTGTTCTCCCTTCTCTTTTATTAATTTCGTTGGCGGTAAATGATTTCCATGAATGAAGTATATCGCTAAGTTTATTATCACCTAAAGGTTTAACCAAAACATGTACATGATTAGGCATGACAACCCATTCGTCTAAAATATACCGTTCTTCGTTAAAATATTTCAATGCATTAGCAACAATAGATGCATTTTCAGTTTTTTTAAGCAAGCAACTTCCATAACCTGCATTCATCCATTCTTCTACTCTATCATTAAATAAACGATTGTATTCTTTCCATTCTTCTTTCGTAAATTCTTTTTTATCCTTATGTTTCTTTTGCCAATTTTCCCTATCAATTTTCAGTTGCTCCACTTTTTCTTTCGGTATTGAATCGGATAGTCTGAATGTAACATGATAGAATACTTCTTTTTGATACCAATGCGGTAATCTCCCTTGATGGATATCAATTTCATCAAGAGGGTTAAAGAATATTGTTTCTGAAGTATCTTTGCTTTGTGAATGTGAAAACTCGAAGCTGGAAGCTTCGAGTACATTTTTCAGATAAGCAATTAAACTCTCATCCACCATATAGTTTACAATCTCACGAGGCGTATAAAAGGAACCTGTTTGCTTTCGTGCGGTTGTTTTTGTTTCGGGATTATAACTTGCCAAAAGGTTTTCAAAAACTTTACCCAAAAGTTCTGGGTCGAGCGCCACATCTTCTTCAATGGGCGTATTTTCGGTAATGGTAAATTTGTATGATTTAAGAATATTAATCAGCCCTTTAACAGCAGCTTGCTTGGCTTGTTTGTTTTTAACGCCATAATCAGCACTTAAATCTACATTTTCGGCAGCACCAAAAAACAGATAATCAGGCACAACAAGTTGTTCTCCTTTTGTCATTTGGTCGGAGAAACCATCGATATAAAGATTTTGTGTTTTATCGTCCAGACACTCAAATAGCCCACCATTTAAAAAAGGAACTACTTTGTTGACCATCTCAAGAAAAGCATCGGGATTTTTAAAATGCTTTTTGTAACGCATCATCCAATCAATTCCCCTATGTTTTCCGTAAGATTCTGATCCTCTGAAACCACGGGTACGGTTATCTTCATTGTCTGCTTCAATTGGGCAATTCAATGTTGCAAAAAACAGATTTTGCAGTATTGCTTTATAGTAGATGCTTTCTTTATTGGCATCTTTAAACAAAGAATTTTCTTCATGGTAAGGTGAGATGTCTTTTAATATATCTTTTTGCAGTACTTCAATATCAAAAAGTTCATCCGAAATTAACTTCTTTTCTTTTATAAACCATGTAAATAACAATCGGGTAAGTAAACGAATAACATTTGTTGCGTTATGTTCCTGAATTAAATCCTCTTGTTTAACTCCTTTTTGAACAGCCATTTCTTGTGTTGGCTCATTTGGGAAACGAACTTGTTTAATAGCCCAGAAATACCAGTTGGCAAGTTCCTTATAAAATGCTTTGTTGAGGAGAGAAACATTGAATACTTCCTGCCAGTATTTATAAAGTTCATCGAACGAGTTGACCGCATACGTACCGGAACGACTGATGCGAAGCTCATTCAATATACGCAGATGACCTGCATGCGGGTTGTCAATAAAAACATCACGCAACAGGGAAACTTTGCCCGCTTTATCACCTTCGCGCCATTCCTGTTTGTATTTCAGGCGTTCGGCATTGGCAAAAGCAATGAAATCGCCTGAATTGTTATTGTATTTAAAAACAACAACAACCGGAGTGTAATGATATTCCCTGTTGAATGCCCGGGTAATTTCAGCCAGTTGCGAACGGGTGGGGAGCAAGTCGTTTTCTCTGTTTTTCAATGTCACACCAAAAATCAGGATACCGTCGTAATCGGATTTTATCGTATCGGGAGAAATACTCTGCTCATCTTCAAAGGCAGCATTGTCCACCAGGCCGAGGAAATAAACATCGTCCATCAATTGGAACGCAGGTACATAGGATTTATAAGTGTCGGTCAGTATTTCCCGGGGGGCTGCCGGTTCTTCTGTTACATAATTGACCGGAATATTCAGTTCCTCAAAAAAAGACTGTAGTGCATAATAAAAAGGTTCGGTTTTAAAAACTTGCAGGTTCATTGTATTTGATCTATTTATTTGACCATATTTTTTCTTTTTCCCAGCCATTGGGAAATCCCATTTGTTTTAAAGGAATTTCAGGATAATCTGAAATAAGTTTATCAAATTTTAATTTAAAATGGTTTCCTGGGATAATGGAGATCGGAAGAGCACACGTCTGAACTCCAGTCACATTCCTTTATCTCGTATGCCGTCTTC